>JBEBCX010000097.1:0-5955 GCA_041157425.1 Cyanobacteriota bacterium
CACCGGCGGCTACGTGGCGGGCCGCGAGGAGCTGGTGGAGATGGCCTGCTGCCGCCTCACGGCCCCGGGCATCGGCCGGGAGGGGGGCACGGGCTTCGATCTGCACCGGCTGCTGTTCCAGGGCCTGTTTCTGGCGCCCCAGATGGTGAGCGAGGCCCTGCTCTGCGCCGAGCTCACGGCGGCGGTGTTCGATGGGCTGGGGTATGCGGTGAATCCGCTGGTGGGCGGCCCGCGCAGCGATGTGATTCAGGCGGTGCGCTTCGGCAGTCCGGAGCCCCTCAAGGCGGTGTGCCGCGCTTTTCAGGCCTGTTCGCCGGTGGGCTCCTACCTCGATCCGGTGCCCGCCCCCATGCCCGGCTACGCCAGTGAGCTGGTGATGGCGGGGGGCACCTTCATCGACGGCAGCACCAGCGAGTTCTCCGCCGATGGGCCGCTGCGGGAGCCCTATGTGCTCTATGCGCAGGGGGGCACCCACCTGGCCCACGCCCAACTGGCCCTGGAACGGGCCCTGCCAACACTGAAGCCCTGAATTTCCGGCAGACTGCGCCCACGCGTTTCGCTGCCGTGATGGCCTCCAGCTACCCCCAGGACTGCCGGTATGCCGACAGCCATGAATACGTGCGGCCTGAGGGGGAGCTGGTGCGGGTGGGCATCACCGCCTTCGCGGTGGAGCAGCTCGGCGACATCGTGTTTGTGGAGCTGCCCGACCCCGGTGCCGCCATCAGCCAGGGCAGCGGCTTCGGCTCGGTGGAATCGGTGAAGGCGGTGGAAGACCTGCTGGCCCCCGTCAGCGGCACCGTGGAGGCCCGCAATGAAGCGGTGCTGGCCAGCCCGGAGGAGCTCCAGAACGATCCCCACGGCGAGGGCTGGCTGCTGTTGGTGCGCCCCAGTGACCCCAGCCAGATCGCGTCCCTGATGGATGCCGACACCTACGCCGGCAAGGTGGATGGCCACTGAGCTGCAGCCGGGCTTCAGCCCCTTTGTGGCCCGCCACATCGGCCCCGATGCCGCCCAGCGGAGCCGGATGCTGGCGGACCTGGGCCTGGCCGATTTGGAGGCCCTGGTGGCCCAGGTGGTGCCCGAGGGGATTCGCTTGGCGCCGGAGCAGGCGGAGCAGGGGTTGCCGGCCGGCTGCGATGAGGCCCAGGCCCTGGCGGAGCTGCAGGCCATCGCCGCCGACAACGCCGTGCGCCGCAGCCTGATCGGCCTGGGCTACTACGGCTGCATCACGCCGGCGCTGCTGCAGCGCCATGTGTTCGAAAACCCCGCCTGGTACACCGCCTACACCCCCTACCAGGCGGAGCTGAGCCAGGGCCGCCTCGAAGCGCTGCTCAACTTCCAAACCCTGATCAGCGAGCTCACCGGCCTGCCGATCGCCAACGCCTCCCTGCTGGATGAGGCCACCGCGGCGGCCGAAGCCATGGCCCTCAGCGCCGCCGCCTGCCCCCGCGCCGAGGCCCGCCGCTACCTGGTGGACCAGGCCGTCTTCCCCCAGACCTGGGCGGTGCTGCAGACCCGCGCCGAGCCCCTGGACATTGAGCTGGTGCCGGTGGATCCGCAGCAGTTGGTGGAGCAGCCGGCCCCGCTGGAGGACGCCTTTGGGCTGTTGCTGCAGCTCCCCGGGGCCGATGGCCGGCTCTGGGACCCCGCCGCCGTGGTGGCGGCGGCCCGCGCCGCCGGGGTGATGGTGACCGCCGCCCTCGACCCCCTGGCCCAGGTGCTGCTGCAGCCGGTGGGGGCCCTGGGGGTGGAGATTGCCGTGGGCAGCACCCAGCGTTTCGGTGTGCCCATGGGCTTCGGCGGCCCCCATGCCGCCTTCTTTGCCACCACCGCCGCCCAGCAGCGGCGCATCCCCGGCCGTCTGGTGGGCCAATCGCTGGATGCGGAGGGCCGGCCGGCCCTGCGGCTTGCCCTGCAGACCCGGGAGCAGCACATCCGGCGTGACAAGGCCACCAGCAACATCTGCACCGCCCAGGTGTTGCTCGCCGTGATGGCGAGTTTCTACGCCGTGCACCACGGCCCCGAGGGGCTGGCCGCCATTGCCCGGCGGGTGCTGCTGCTGCGCACCGTGCTCAGCCGCGCCCTGGGGCAGTTGGGGCTGGAGCCCCTGGCGGGCGCCGGTTTCGACAGCCTGCGCCTGGTGACCCCCGAGGCGGCAACCCTGCTGGGGCGGGCTGAGGCCGCCGGCTTCAACCTGCGCGCCGAGCCCGGTGGCCTGGCCATCAGCCTGGATGAATGCAGCGACCTGGAGGAGCTGCAGCGGCTGCTGTCGGCGTTGGCCTCCGCCGGCCAGACGGTGCCCGACCTCCAGGCCCTCTGGGGCGAGCTGCAGCATGAGCTGGAGGCGGCCGGCGCCACGCCGGAGGCGCACCTGTGGGCTGGGGCGGTGCCCCGGCGCCAGGCCCCCTGGCTGCAGCAGCCGGTGTTTCATCTCTACCGCAGTGAGACCGAACTGCTGCGCTACATCCAGCGGCTGGTGGCCCGCGACTTCTCCCTGGTGCACGGGATGATCCCGCTGGGCAGCTGCACCATGAAGCTCAATGCGGCGGCGGAGCTGCAGCCGGTGAGCTGGCCCGCCTTCGCCCAGCTGCATCCCTTTGCCCCCGCCGCCCAGAGCGCCGGTTACCGCCGCCTGGTGGGCGACCTGGAGCAATGGCTGGCGGCCCTCACCGGCTTCGCCGGGGTGTCGCTGCAGCCCAATGCCGGCTCCCAGGGGGAGTACGCCGGGCTGCTGGTGATCCGCGCCTGGCACCGCAGCCGCGGCGATCACCACCGCCGCATCTGCCTGATTCCCACCAGCGCCCACGGCACCAACCCCGCCAGTGCCGTGATGGCGGGCATGCAGGTGGTGCCGGTGGCCTGCGACGAGCAGGGCAACATCGACCGGGCCGACCTGGAGGCCAAGGCCGAGGCCCATGCCGCCGACCTGGCGGCCCTGATGGTGACCTACCCCTCCACCCATGGGGTGTTTGAGGAGGGCATCCAGGAGATCTGTGCTGTGGTGCACCGCTGCGGCGGCCAGGTGTATCTCGATGGCGCCAACCTCAACGCCCAGGTGGGCCTGGCCAAGCCGGGGCTCTACGGCGCCGATGTCTGCCACCTCAACCTGCACAAAACCTTCTGCATCCCCCATGGCGGCGGCGGCCCTGGGGTGGGCCCGATTGCGGTGGCCCAGCACCTGCTGCCGTTCCTGCCCGGCCACCCCCTGGCCCAGGCCTGCGGCGGCGGCGAGCCCATTGGGCCGGTGTCGGCGGCGCCGTGGGGCAGCGCCAGCATCCTGCCGATCAGCTGGATGTACATCCGCATGATGGGGGGCGCCGGCCTGCGCCAGGCCAGCGCGGTGGCCCTGCTGGCGGCCAACTGGCTGGCGGAGCAGCTGGAGCCCCACTTCCCGGTGCTGTATCGGGGCGCCCAGGGGCGCGTGGCCCACGAGTGCATCCTCGACCTGCGGCCCCTGCGCCGCACCGCTGGGCTGGAGGTGGACGACCTGGCCAAACGGCTGATGGACTATGGCTTCCACGCCCCCACCGTGAGTTGGCCCGTGGCCGGCACGGTGATGGTGGAGCCCACCGAGAGCGAAGCCCTGCCGGAGCTGGAGCGCTTCGTGGCGGCCATGGTGGCGATTCGTGCCGAGGCCGCCGCCATTGAGGGGGGCCAGTGGGACCCCCAGAACAATCCGCTCAAGCGGGCGCCCCACACCCTGGCGGCGGTGACCGCCGACGGTTGGGATCGGCCCTACAGCCGCCAACAGGCGGGGTTCCCCGCCGGCGAGGGGCAGCTGGCGAGCAAGATCTGGCCGGCGGTGGCCCGCATCGACAACGCCTACGGCGATCGCAATCTGGTGTGCACCTGCCCGTCGGTGGAGGAGGTGGCGCTGCCCACGGCCGCCTAGGTGCCCTTGCGCCTTCAATGCAGCCGCTTATATTTCATCTGCTTAGGGAATTTGCTGAATTTCTTTCGGCTCAAGCCCTTGCATGTCCAGCAAGATCTGCTGCAACTGCAGGCATCACTGCAGCCCGGCCATCCACGATGAGTGACGACACCCAGGGCTTGAGCGACGCCGGCAAGGCCACCCCCCAGCTGCCGACCCTGCCCGAAGGGCAGACGCTGCGGGTGGAGGGCACCAATGTGGTGCGGGTCCCCTTCGGGGTGCGCCGTCCTCTGCGCACCCGCCCGGCACGCCCTGAGCATTGGGCCACCCTGGTGATTCCGTTCCAGGCCGGTGGCTCCTCCCCGACGCCGCCCCCGCAGGCGGCTTGATCTAAGCCGCCTCGATCACATCGCAGGCGCGTGATCGAGGCGCCAATCGATCAGCGCTTTGACGTCATCCACCGAGCTGGCGGGGGTGCGAAATGGCAGCTGCTGCATGGGGCTGCGTTCAGGCCGCACCAGCCAGGTGAGGTCGTTCTGGGGGATGAGCACGAAGCCCCGGTACCGCACCACCCAGCGTTGATGAAGGCTGCTGCTGGCAGTGCTGCGACCCGTGGCGGTGCCCATGGATGCGGTGTGGCGGATTTCGGTATTTGAGCTCCGCAGCTGCCCCATGCCGTCAGATTCGGTTTTTCTTCCGCTGGCGGTAAATACCGCCGTTACATCACAACAAGGTTGTCGCCAGAACGCCTGAGGCGCCTGGCTTGTGGAGGCTTTTCGGATCCACTCGGCTTGTCAGCATTTGCCAATGGGCGATCCCGTTGGGCCTGCTGATTGGCTCAGTAATTGGCGCCGCTGCGGCGTTGGTGCACGGCGGTGGTGGCCGCGGCGTCCAGCAGGGCGCCGGCATCCGCCTGGGCATAGATCAGCCAGTGGTCGCCGCATTCCATGCGTTGCTTCACCTGGCAATCCAGCCAGGCCACGCCATCGGGCAGCACCGGCTGGCCGGCGGGGCTCTGCTCCAGCTCCAGGCCGGCGAAACGGTCGGCGCCGGGGGCGAACGGCTGCAGGAACTGTTTCATCGGCGCCGTTTCGCGCCCGGCCGCCAGCACGTTGAGGGCGAAGCGATCCCCCACGTGCAGGAGCGCCTCCACGGCGCGGTCCTTGGCCACCGCCACCGTGAGGCCGGGGGGGCTGAAGCTGGCCTGGCTCACCCAGCTGGCCACCATGGCGCCGCTGAGCTGGCTTTCGCCGCTGCCCTTGGTGGTGGTGAGCACGCAGAGGGAGCCCACCACCCGGCCCAGGGCCTGCACCGCCGGGTTGCTGCGGCTTTCCGTGAGCCCGCCGCCGCCGCTGCGCCGCTGCTGACGCCGCTGGTCGATCTGCAGGCTGCGGCCGAGGGCGGTGCCCGTTTCCTCGCAGGTTTTCAGGGTGGCGGCATCGGGGCTGAACTTCACCTTGATCGGCTCGAAGGCGAAGCGGAAGCCACCATCCCGCAGCTTGGTTTCCAGCAGGTCGAGGGCTTCACCGCTCCAGCCGAAACTGCCGAACACCCCCACCGGTTTGGCCCGGTCCCCCTCCGCCAGCAGGCTGCCCAAGGCCGACACGATGGGCGTTGGGGCATGGCCCCCCAGGGTGGGGGAGCCGATCAGCACCGCATCACAACTGCGGATCGCCTCGAGCAAGGTCTCCGGAGGGGTGAACTCGCAGTTGATGCTCTCCACGCGCACACCGGTGCGGGCCACCCCCTGGGCCAGGGCATCGGCGATGGCGGCGGTGTTGCCGTAGGCGCTGGCAAACAGCAGCGCCACCGACAGCTTGGCCCGCTCCTGCGCTGCCCCCCAGCGGCGGTAGTCGCTGAGCAGGCTGCGCCAGCTTTCGCTGATGGCGGGGCCATGGCCGGGGGCGATGGTGCGGATCGGCAAGCCGTCCACACGGTTGAGCACCACCTCCACCTGCCGCGCCATCGGCGCCATCAGGCAGTCATAGAAGTAGCGGCGGTCCTCCTCGGTGCTGCTGCGGTTGGCCTCCGCCCAGGTGCCGCTGCAGAGGTGGGCGGCGAAGAACTTGCCGCTCATCAGCAGG
>JBEBCX010000098.1:0-5927 GCA_041157425.1 Cyanobacteriota bacterium
TGAGGTGCGCTTCCAGACCTACGAGCGCCTGGCCGCCGAGGTGAACAACCCCCGCATCCGCTGGGCCTACCTGCCCTACTCGATGCACATGGCCGGCCCCCGCGAGGCCCTGCAGCACATGATCATCCGCAAGAACTACGGCTGCACCCACTTCATCATTGGCCGCGACATGGCCGGCTGCAAGAGCTCGGTGAGCGGCGACGACTTCTACGGCCCCTACCAGGCCCAGGACTTCGCCCGGGAGAACGCCCCGGAGCTGGGCATGGAAACCGTGCCTTCCCTCAACCTCGTGTACACCGAGGAGGAGGGCTACGTGACCGCCGAGCACGCCGAAGCCCGTGGCCTGCACGTGAAGAAGCTCAGCGGCACCCAGTTCCGCCAGATGCTGCGCGGCGGTGAGGAGATCCCCGAGTGGTTCGCCTTCCGTAGCGTGGTGGAGGTGCTGCGGGCAGCCGCCTGAGGGCGGTTAACATTCCTTAATCTCAGTCACCCACCACTGCGGAGAACCAAGTGAAGAAGCGCTGGCGCAATGCGGGGCTCTACGTGCTCCTGGCCGTGGTGGTGATCGCCGTGGGCACCGCCTTCCTGGATCGCCCTGATCCGGCCAACGCTCCGCGCACCCTCCGCTACAGCGACTTTGTGGAGGCCGTGGAGGGCAATGAGGTGTCGCGGGTGTTGATCGCCCCCGACCGCGGCACCGCCCAGGTGGTGGAGAACAACGGCCAGCGCGCCGTGGTCAACCTCGCCCCCGACAAAGACCTGCTGAAGCTGCTCGAGCAGCACAAGGTGGACATTGCGGTGGAGCCCTCCCGCCAGCCCCAGCCCTGGCAGCAGGCGGTGGGCTCGCTGATCTTCCCGCTGCTGCTGCTGGGTGGCTTGTTCTTCCTGCTGCGGCGCGCCCAGGGCGGCGGCGGCAACCCGGCGATGAATTTCGGCAAGAGCAAGGCCCGGGTTCAGATGGAGCCCCAGACCCAGGTGACCTTCGGCGATGTGGCCGGCATTGAAGGCGCCAAGCTCGAGCTCACCGAGGTGGTCGACTTCCTCAAAAACCCCGATCGCTTCACCGCCGTCGGCGCCAAGATCCCCAAAGGCGTGCTGCTGGTGGGTCCCCCTGGCACCGGCAAAACCCTGCTGGCCAAGGCGGTGGCCGGCGAAGCGGGCGTGCCGTTCTTCTCGATCTCCGGTTCGGAGTTTGTGGAGATGTTCGTGGGTGTGGGCGCCAGCCGCGTGCGCGACCTGTTCGAGCAGGCCAAGAAAAACGCCCCCTGCATCGTGTTCATCGATGAGATTGATGCGGTGGGCCGTCAGCGCGGCGCCGGCCTCGGCGGCGGCAACGACGAGCGCGAGCAGACCCTCAACCAGCTGCTCACCGAAATGGACGGCTTTGAGGGCAACACCGGCATCATCATCGTGGCCGCCACCAACCGCCCCGATGTGCTCGATGCGGCCCTGATGCGCCCCGGCCGCTTCGACCGTCAGGTGGTGGTGGATCGCCCCGATTACGCCGGTCGTCTCCAAATCCTCGGCGTGCACGCCCGCGGCAAGACCCTTGCCAAGGATGTGGACCTCGACAAGATCGCCCGCCGCACCCCCGGCTACACCGGAGCCGATCTGGCCAACCTGCTCAACGAGGCGGCCATCCTGGCGGCCCGCCGTGAGCTCACCGAAATCTCCATGGATGAGGTGAATGACGCCATTGAGCGCGTGATGGCCGGCCCCGAGAAGAAAGACCGGGTGATGAGCGAGAAGCGCAAGCGCCTGGTGGCGTACCACGAAGCCGGCCATGCCCTGGTGGGTGCGCTGATGCCCGATTACGACCCGGTGCAGAAGATCTCGATCATTCCCCGCGGCAACGCCGGCGGCCTCACCTTCTTCACCCCTTCGGAAGAGCGGATGGAGTCGGGCCTGTACTCCCGCGCTTACCTGCAAAACCAAATGGCGGTGGCCCTGGGTGGCCGCGTGGCTGAGGAGATCGTCTACGGCGACGACGAGGTCACCACCGGCGCCTCCAACGACCTCCAGCAGGTGGCTCGGGTGGCCCGCCAGATGGTGACCCGTTTCGGCATGAGCGATCGGCTGGGGCCCGTGGCGCTTGGCCGCAGCCAGGGGGGGATGTTCCTCGGCCGCGACATCGCCGCCGAGCGCGACTTCTCCGAGGACACCGCCGCCGCCATCGACGAGGAGGTGAGCCAACTGGTGGCTGAGGCCTACAAGCGCGCCACCGCCGTGCTCAACGGCAACCGCAAGGTGCTCGACGAGTTGGCCGAGCTGCTGGTGGAGCGGGAAACCGTGGATGCCGACGATCTGCAGGAGCTGCTGATCCGCAACGACGTGCGGGTGGCTGAATACGTCTGACCCCGAAGCGCTGCTGAGGGGCCTGCGCCGCCAGCCTGTGCTGGCGGTGCTGCGTCCCTCCGGTGTGGATGAGGCCCGTGCCCAGTTGCTGCCCCTGCAGCAGCTGGGTTTGTTGCATGTGGAGCTGGCGGTGAGCCTCGAGCCCCACTGGCCGCACATGGTGCAGCGGTTGGCGCAGGAGTTTCCCGGGCTGCGGCTGGGTGGGGCCTCCGTGCGCTGCGCCGCTGGCCTGGAGGCGGTTGCCGCGGCGGGGTTGGGCTACGCCGTGTCGCCGATCCTGGAGCACGGCCTGTTGCAGCGCGCCGAGGCCTTGGGGCTGCCGCTGGTGCCGGGGGTGTTCAGCCCCACCGAAGTGGCGGCGGCGGTGCGATGGGGTGCCCGGGCCGTGAAGCTCTACCCCGCCGCGGCATTGCCGCCGGGCTACTGGGCGTCCCTGCGGGGGCCGTTGGGTCCGTTGCCGTTTTGCATTGCGGCGGGGGGGCTGGCGCCGGCGGATGGCGCCCCATGGCTCCAGGCGGGAGTGGATGCCATCGCCTTGGGGGGACAGCTGTTTGAGGCCTCCGCCATGGGTCCGCAGGTGCATCCGGGGTTGGCGCCGCTGCTGGCATGGCTCCGATCCCGGGTGGACGCCTAGCGCTTCGTTGACGATTCCGGCAAGGGTCCAGCACCGACATTGTTGTCACTTTTGAGATTGCGGTGCTACTCCTGAGATAGACGTCATTCCCTGCATGTCTCAACTCACGGTCAAGCTGAGCGACAAGGCCGATGCCCTGATCGCCCAGCTTCAGAAGGAGATCTTCAATCGCCGCCGCAAGAAAGTTTCGGCTTCTGGCGTGGTTGAGACTCTCGTGGAGAGCGGAGCCAAGTCGCAGTCCGACAAGCGTTTCGCCACCTCCTGGAAAAACCTGATCGCCGACATTGAGAAGGCCGCCAAGCTCGCCAATGCCCATGGCAGCAAGCCCTCCAACATCAGCGATGCCGAGTGGGTGCTGATCCTCAGCCACCGCGCCCGCAGCACCGCCGGCAGCAAGCCCGCCGCCAAACGGGCGGTGGCCAAAAAGCCTGCCGCCAAGAAACCCGCCGCCAAGCGGGTCGCTGCCAAGGCGAAGCCCGCTGCCAAATCTGCGGTGACGGCCAAGCCCGCTGCCAAGTCCGCCGCGAAACCTGCCGCCAAACGGGCGGTGGCCAAGGCGAAGCCCGCCGTGAAGGCCAAGGCCGTCACCAAGGCGGCCGCCAAGCCCGCCGCCAAGCGTGTTGTGGCCACAGCGAAATCCGCCGCCAAACCTGCGGCCAAGCCCGCTGCCAAAGCGCGTCCCGCCGCCAAGGCCCCTGCGCGCAATCCCCTGCGCAAAACCGCGGTGAAGGGCAGCACCGCCGTGAAGCCAGCCACCGCCGCCAAGGCCAAGGCCAAGTCGTCGGGTGGTTCGTCGGTGGCCAAGCGCATGGCCAAGGCGGTGAGCCGCCTCAGCGCCAGCGCAGCGGTGGTGTCGGCCCCTGGCACCAACGGCTCCGGCAGCCTCACCGCTGTGCGCTGAGCCCGTGGGGTCAGTGTCGCCTCGTCACCAGAGGCTGCACTGACCCTGTTGGCGCAGCAGGTGGTCGGCCAGCACCAGCGCCACCATCGCCTCCACCATCGGCACGGCCCTGGGCAGCACGCAGGGGTCGTGGCGGCCTTTGGCCTCCAATGTGGTGGCCTCACCGCGGGCGTTGATCGTTTGTTGGGCCTTGCGGATGGTGGCCGTGGGCTTGAAGCCCACCCGGATCACGATCGGCTCGCCGTTGCTGATGCCCCCTTGAATGCCGCCGGAGTTGTTGGTGGCGGTGTGCAGGCGGCCATCGCCGCTGGGCAGGAAGGCGTCGTTGTGTTCGCTGCCCTTCAGCAGGGTGCCGCCGAAGCCGGAGCCGATCTCAAAGCCCTTGGTGGCCGGCAACGACATCACCGCCTTGGCCAGGTCTGCCTCGAGCTTGTCGAACACCGGCATGCCCAGCCCCACCGGCGGCTGGCGCACCACGCAGGTGATCACGCCGCCGCAGGAGTCGCCGTCGCGGCCGATCGCCTCGATGCGTTCGATCATTTGCTCGGCCATGGCGGCATCGGGGCAGCGCACGATGTTGCTTTCCACCGCCTCCAGGCTCACCTGGGCTGGATCCACCTGGGCTTCCAGGGTGTGAATCCGCTGCACCCAAGCGATCACCTCGGTGCCATGGGCTTTGGCGAGCAGTTGCTTGGCGATGGCTCCCGCCGCCACGCGGCCAATGGTTTCGCGGGCGGAGGCGCGGCCGCCGCCGCTGCGGGCCTGAATGCCGTATTTGGCCTGGTAGGTGGCATCGGCATGGGAGGGGCGGAAGGCCACCTCCATCTCCTTGTAATCCTGGGGGCGCTGGTCTTTGTTGCGCACCAGCATCGCGATCGGGGTGCCCAGGGTCATCCCATCCAGGAGGCCGCTGAGCACCTCAACGCGGTCGTCCTCCTTGCGGGGGGTGGTGATCTTGCTCTGCCCCGGTTTGCGCCGATCCAGCTCCGTTTGGATCGCCTCCAAATCCAGCTCCAGCCGCGGCGGGCACCCATCCACGATCACGCCCACACCGCCGCCGTGGGACTCCCCGAAGGTGGTGATCCGGAAAAGGTCGCCGAAGCTGCTGCCCATGGGCCGAATGCGCTGGGCTGAGCCTACAAACTGGGCTCAGGTTGCAGCTTTGGGGCCCGGTGAGACAGCAGGAGCGTGCCGCTCTGATCATGCAGAGGCTGGAGCAGCACTATCCCGAAACGCCGGTGCCCCTCGACCACAGCGATCCGTTCACGCTGTTGATCGCCGTGTTGCTGAGCGCCCAGTGCACCGACAAAAAGGTGAACGAGGTGACACCGGCCCTGTTCGCGGCGGGCCCCACGCCTGAGGCGATGGCGGCCTTGCCCGAGGCCACGATCCTGGGCCACATCCGCCAGCTGGGGCTGGCCAAAACCAAGGCCCGCAATGTGAAGCGCCTGGCGGAACTGCTGCTGGAGCGCCACGGCGGTGCTGTGCCCAGGAGCTTTTCAGCCCTCGAGGCCCTGCCCGGTGTGGGCCACAAAACGGCATCGGTGGTGATGGCGCAGGCCTTCGGTGTTCCCGCCTTTCCGGTGGACACCCACATCCACCGCTTGGCCCAGCGTTGGGGCCTGAGCAGCGGCGTCAGCGTGACCCGCACGGAAACCGATCTCAAGCGGCTGTTCCCCAAACAGGCCTGGAACAAGCTGCACCTGCAGATCATTTTTTATGGCCGTGAGTTCTGCACCGCCCGCGGCTGCGATGGCCGGGTGTGCCCCCTCTGCCGGGAGTTGTACCCCAACCGCCGCAAGCCGGTGGCCTGGATCAAGGCCTGACCCCACCGCCTGGTGGCCAGCGCACAAAAAAGCCCCTGCCGGAGCAGGGGCTTTTCGGGTCAACCGAGGTTGAACCCTGGTTGAGGATCAACCTCAGCCGATGGCGGGCGCAGTCAGAGCCACGGGGGTGGCTTCTGCAGCGGCCAGGTCCAGCGGGAAGTTGTGAGCGTTGCGCTCGTGCATCACTTCCATGCCGAGGCCAGCGCGGTTC
>JBEBCX010000099.1:0-5926 GCA_041157425.1 Cyanobacteriota bacterium
GGCCAAATACAACCAACTCCTGCGCATCGAAGACGAGCTGGGCAGCCAGGCCGTCTACGCCGGCGCTGAGGACCGGGGCCCCCGCGGCAAGGCCTGATCAGGCCCCAGCGCCGGGGAGCTTGTCGATGCGGCCGTCGCGCTTGAGGCGGGCCTGAAGCTTCAGCCAACTGAGCCCCACCGGCAGCCCCAGCACCAACGGCACCGCCGTCAGGGCCGGGCGCGCACTGGCGGCCAGCAGGGCCGCCGCCACGGCCAAGGCCCCCAGCAGCACCGCCTGGCCGGCGCTCTGTTGGCTCAGCGCCAGCCGGCGCAGCAGACGGTCGGTTTCACCGGCACGGATCTGCACCTGCAGGTCGCCCTGCTCGATGCGGGCCAGGCTCTCCTCCAGGCGCTGGGGCAGCCCCAGGGCGCGGCTGCCCACCTCCACCGCCTGGCGGCCCAGCTGGTTGAGCAGGTCGTTGGGGCTGTTGCCACTGGCACTCATCAGCGGAAGCAGGTAGGGGCGGGCAATCGCCACGAGGCTAAAGCTGGGGTCGAGGCTGCGGCCGACCCCCTCGAAGGTGGAGAGGGCCCGCATCACGAAGATCAGCTCCGGCGGCAGGCGGAACGGTTGGCCGTAGACGAGGTCGTAAAGGTCGCCGGAGAGCTTCTCCAGCACGTTGGCCGAGAAGGGGGGCGTGAGCGCTTCGGTGAGCATCACCCGCACCAGGCGCCGCACGGGGCCCGGATCGATGTCGGCGGCGATCACCCCGGCGGCCTGCAGCTCCCGCACCAGGGCGGCGGCGTCGCGGGCGGCGGCGGCGGTCACCATGCGTCCCAGGCGGCTGCGCAACCGCTGCGACAGGCTGCCGACCATGCCGAAGTCGTAGTAGATCAGCGCCCCATCGCGGGCCACCGCCAGGTTGCCCGGATGGGGATCGGCGTGGAAAAAGCCGAAACGCACCAGCTGCTGCAGGTAGCTGGCGGCGCCCTTTTCCGCCACGGCCGCGGGATCGATGCCCGCCTCGAGGATCGCCGCACGGTCGGTGATCTTGATGCCGGGCACGTAATCGAGGCAGAGCACCCGACGGGTGGTGAGCTCCCAGACCACCGCCGGAATGCGGATGCCGGGGTCGTCGAGAAATTGCTGGCGGAAGCGGGCGGCGTGCTCGGCCTCGAGGCGGAAATCCAGCTCCCGCAGCAGCACCCGGCGGCATTCCTGGGCGATCGACACCCAATCGCGACCCGCCCCCCAACGGGGATGGCGCTGCAACACCACCGCCACCTGCTGCATCACCTCCAGATCGAGGCGGAACAGCCGCTCCAGGCCGGGGCGCTGGATCTTGAACACCACCTGGCGGCCGCTGCGCAGGCTGGCGCGGTGCACCTGGGCCAGGCTGGCGGCCCCCAGGGGCTCGGGCTCGATGTCGACGATCTCGGCGCAACGGCTCCCCAGCTCCTGCTCCAGCAGCAGCTGGGCGGTGTCGAAGGGGAAAGCGGGAACGCTGTCCTGCAGGCGGGAGAGCTCCTCCACCCAACTGGCGGGCAGCACATCCGGCCGGGCGGAGAGCAGCTGACCGAGCTTGATGAACGCCGAGCCGAAGCTCAGCAGCTGGCCGGTGAGCCAGCGGGCCCGCCGCCGCTGCCGCTGGGCCCGCCGCTCTGGGGTGACGCCTCCGGGGTAGCTGAAGGCGCGGCTGTCCCACCACAGCCACACCACCAGCAACAGCACCGCCCGCCAGATGCGCAGGGCCCGGCCGCTGTTGCGCAGGCGCTGAATGGGCCCTGCGGGCATCAGGGCTGATCCTCCAAACGCCGCGTCAGCCGGGCCACCTGGGCCCGCAGGTCATCGATCTGCCGCTGGGGATCGATCTGCCGCTGGGAATCAACGGCGGATGGTTGCGGAGCCGTCGATGGCGTCGCCGTTGGTGATGCGGTCTGGGCATCCAACACCCCGTCGACACCCAAGCCATCGTCGGCAGGGGCATCGCCGCGCTCCAGCCGTTCCGCCTCCAGCTCCACCTCCTCGCGAAACAGGTCCCACTCCTGGCGCAACCGCTCGGGGGCGTCCTGGGCGAGCACGGCCAACTCGGCGGCGGCATCGGCCAAACCGCTGCCCAGACGGGCGGAGAGGCGATTGAGAGCCGCCTGCAGCAGGGTCTGCGGTTGGGTCATGGCACTCAGCGCGGCAGGGCAGGGGGCGCGGTGGGCGCCGCATCGGGCAGGGCCGGGGCCGGCGGCGGCCCATCCAGGGGCTGGTCCGGCAGTGGCTCCAGCTGATCGGCCTGGCGCAGCTCCGCCTCCAGACGTTTGGCCTCCTCGGCCTGGCGCTTGGCCTGCTCCTGTTGCTGCCGCTGCAGCTCCTGCAGTTCCAGATCGGCGCGGATCTCGGCTTCGGCCTCGCCGAACCGCAGCCGCAGGCTCTCCAGGCTGGTGCCCGGGAACACCTGCACATCGAAGCCGTTGCCGAAGCGAATCAGCTCGCCCACGTTGAGGCCCAACAAACGCTGGGTGGCGCCATAGGCCAGGGCAAAGCAGAACCCCGTCACCAGTGGGCCGGCCCAGATCGGACGCCTGGGGCTGGCGGTTGCCGGCGGCGCGCTGGTTCCGGCCTTGGCCATCTGCACGGAGCCTGGGGAGCTCGACTCTAGGCAGCGCCTAGGTGGTGTAGTCGGCGTTGATGCGCACGTATTGGTCGGAGAGGTCGCAGCCCCAGGCGCAGCCGCGGCCCGGGCCATCCCCGACCACCAGGCGGATCAGCACCGTGTCGTCCTGGAGGTAGGCGCCGGCGGCGCGGTCCCGCATGTAGGCGGAGGCGGCGGGGCGGTCGAAGGGCAGGGGCTGGCCCGCCGCCATCAACTGGTGATCCCCCAGCCACAGGGCCACGGCATCGGGATGCATGGGCACCCCGGCGCGGCCGGCGGCGGCCACGATGCGGCCCCAGTTGGGGTCGCGGCCATGCACGGCGCACTTCACCAGCGAGGAGCCGCAGATGGTGCGGGCGATGGCGCGGGCGCCGGCATCATCAGCGGCCCCCTCCACCTGCACCTCGATCAGACAGGTGGCCCCTTCGCCGTCCCGGGCGATCGCCTTGGCCAGGTGCTGCGACACCGCCGTCAGGCCGGCCTCCAGCGCCTCCAGGTGCTCGGGGCCCAGGGGTTCGCCGGCTGCAAACGCCAGGTACGTGTCGTTGGTGCTGGTGTCGCCGTCCACCGTGATCGCATTGAAGGAGCGATCCACCGCCCGACGCACCATCGCCTGCCACACATCTGCCGGCACGCCGGCATCACAGGTGAGGTAGCCCAGCATGGTGGCCATGTTGGGGTGGATCATTCCCGAACCCTTGGCCATGCCGCCGATGCGCACGGGGCGGCCGCCCAGGTTGGCCTCAAGGGCGATCTGCTTGTCGATCAGGTCGGTGGTGAGGATGGCGCCGGCGGCGGCCGCACCGCCCTCGGGCCCGAGGTCCGCCACCAGGGGGTCCAACCCCGCCAGCAGGGTGTCCATGGGGATCGGCACCCCGATCACCCCGGTGGAGCAGATCAGCACCTCCTCGGCGGCCAGCCCCAGGCGATCCGCCAGGGCCTGGGTGGCGCGCTGGCTGTCGATCAGGCCGCGATCGCCGGTGCAGGCATTGGCCTGGCCGGAATTGGTGAGCACCGCCCGGGCCCGGCCACCGCTGGCGGCCAACCGCTCGGCGCAGAGATCCACGCAGGCGGCGCGCACCAGCGAGGTGGTGAAGGTGCCGGCGCACACGGCGCCGTCGGGGGCCACCAGCAGGGAGAGATCGGGCTTGCCGGAGGCCTTCAGGCCGGCGGTGACGGCCGCCGCCTCGAAGCCCCGGGGGGCCGTGACACCGCCGGCGATGGGGGTCCAGGGAGTGCTCACGGGGGCCATGGATGCTGGGGGAATCCTGCCGGTTGAAGGGATCTGCGCTACGTAGGTTGGACCCGCAGCGCAGGCGGCCCAGCCATGACCCAGGTGTCCGGCGCCCGCTGGCCAGGCCCCCAACGCCGCATTGGGCTCACCGGCGGCATCGCCAGCGGCAAGAGCACCGCAGGGCGCTGGCTGGCGGAGCAGGGCCTGCCGCTGCTGGATGCGGACGTGTACGCCCGTGAGGCCCTGGCGGCGGGGAGCCCCGGGGCCAAGGCGGTGCTGGAGCGCTTTGGTGAGCGTGTGCGGGCCGCCGGCAGCGGTGACGCTGCAGCCACGGTGGACCGTGCCGCCCTCGGGCAGATCGTGTTCAGCGATGGGGCCGAGCGCCGCTGGCTGGAGCAGCTGGTGCATCCGCTGGTGCGCCAGCGCTTTGAGCTGGAGCTGAGCACCCAGGCCGCCGCACCGGTGGTGGTGCTGGTGGTTCCCCTGCTGTTTGAAGCCGGCCTGGAGGGGCTGTGCAGCGAAATCTGGCTGGTGGATTGCGACGAAGCCCAGCAGCTGCGGCGGCTGATGGCGCGCGATCAGCTCAGCGCAGCGGATGCCGCAGCGCGGCTGGGGGCCCAGTGGCCCCTGGCGCGCAAACGGGAGCTGGCCGATCGGCTGCTCGACAACCGGGGCGGACCCGAGGCCCTGGAAGCCCAGGTGCGGGACGCCCTGGGGGCGATCAGCCCTGCAGCTTCTGGTTGAGGATCTGGTTGGCCAGCTTGGGGTCGGCCTTGCCGCCGGTTTTCTTCATCAGCTGCCCCACGAAGAAGCCCTGCAGCTTGGTTTTGCCGCCGCGGAAGGCCTCCACCTCCTCGGGGTGGGCCGCCAGCAGCTCCTCCACGATGGCGGTGATGGCGGCGGGATCGCTGATCATCCCCAGGCCCCGCTGCTCCACGATCGCCTTGGGGGATCCACCCTGCTCCAACAGCTCCGGCAGGATCTCCTTGGCGATCTTGCCGCTGATGGCACCGCCATCGATCAGCTGCACCATCTCGGCGAGCTGTTCGGGGCGGAACGGCAACGCGGAGAAGCTGAGCCGGTTGGCGTTGACATGGGCGGCGATGTCGCCGGTGATCCAGTTGGCCAGGCCCTTGGCATCGGCGCCGGCGGCCACCGCGGCCTCGAAGTAATCGGCCATCGGGCGCTCGTCGGTGAGCACCCGGGCGTCGTATTGGGAGAGGCCCAGGGTTTCGGCGTAGCGGTGGCGCTTGGCGGCGGGCAGCTCCGGCAGCTCAGCGCGCCAGGCCTCCCGCTGGACGGGGCTCACCTCGATCGGCCCCAGGTCGGGGTCGGGGAAATAGCGGTAGTCGCTGGCGCCCTCCTTGCCGCGCATGCTCTTGGTGAGCTGCTTGCCCTCATCCCAGAGGCGGGTTTCCTGCACCACCGGTTCACCGGCCTCGTAGGCCTTGATCTGCCGTTGGATCTCGTACTCACACGCCTTCTGGATGGCGGAGAACGAGTTCATGTTCTTGATCTCCACCTTCGTGCCGAAGGGGGCGTCCGGGCCGCGCCGCACGGAGATGTTGACGTCGCAGCGCAGGGATCCCTCCTGCATGTTGCCGTCGCTCACCCCCAGATAGCGCATGATCCGGCGGATCTCGGAGGCGTATTCCGCCGCCTCACGGCCGGTGCGCAGGTCGGGCTTGCTGACGATCTCCGCCAGGGCCACGCCGGCGCGGTTGTAGTCCACCAGCGAGTGGGTGGAGCCCGCCAGGCGGTCGCTGCCGGCGTGCACCAACTTGCCGGCGTCCTCCTCCATGTGCAGCCGCTCGATGCCGATGCGCTTGAGGTAGGTGTCCTTGCCCTTCTCCGCCACCTCCACCTCGATCCAGCCGTCTTCGGCGATCGGCTCGTCGTACTGGGAGATCTGGTAGTTCTTCGGCAGGTCGGGATAGAAGTACTGCTTGCGGTCGAACTTGCTGTGCTCGGCGATGTTCAGATTCAGGGCCATGGCGGCCTTCACCGCAAACTCGAGCACCTTCTGATTCAGCACCGGCAGGGTGCCCGGCAGGCCGCACACCACCGG
>JBEBCX010000100.1:0-5920 GCA_041157425.1 Cyanobacteriota bacterium
AAGCCAGCGCAGGTCGTAGGTGCTGCCGGCCGGGCCCACGTCATGGGTGTGGGCGCTGTGGTCCATCGGCGCGGCGACCGGAGCCGAGGCCGGTGCGCCCCCCGCGGCCGGGGCCGGGGCCATCATCCGGTGGTGCTGGTGGGGATCCATCTGGGCCTGGGCCGCCGGAGCCAGCAGGCCAGCCAGGGCCGCGAGAACCAGGAGAGGGGATCGCATGGAACGGATTCGGGAGTACCTGCCGGTAGGATGGAGCCTCCTGTAGGTGGAGAGTCAAGTGGTGGTGGCGGCGCCCTTGAAGATCGGTGAGGTGGCTGAGCGCTCCGGCCTCACCGTCAAGACCATCCGCTTCTACTGCGATGAGGGACTGATCCATCCGATCAGCCGCAGTGAGGGCGGCTATCGCCTGTTCAGCGATGCGGTGTTCGCCGAGCTGACCCTGATCCGCACCCTCAAGGCCATGGACATTCCGCTCCAGGATGTGACCCAGATCCTGGAATCCCGGCGTTCAGGCGTGTGCACCTGCGCCTCGCTGCAGGCGACGATCCGCAGCAAGGCGGGCGAGATCGAGCAGAAGATCGCCGCCCTGCGCGATCTGCACACCGAACTCCATGGCCTGCTCAGCCGCTGGGAGGACTGTGGCGGCCAGAAGCCCTCAGCCGCCTGAGCCGCCGAACCACTGGCGATACCACTGGGCCATCTGCTCGATCTCCTGGCTCTGCACCCGGACCATCGCGGCTTCGAGTTCACGCAGCTGCGGGTGCTGGGTGTTCCATTCGGCGTGGGAGGCCATCATCACGCCCATGCGGTGATGCGGAATCATCTGCTCGATGAAGGCCGATCGAAATCGCGGGCCGTTTTGAGCGCCTCCAGGCTCGTGGTCATCCCCGGCATGCCCATGCCTCCGCCCATCCCCATCCCTATGCGAGGCCCCGTTCCCATCCCCGGGCTGCTGCCGTAGCCAGGGCCGCCGTCCCAGGACGGCACGTCGGCGCCGTACCACTGGCGCATCTGGCTGACCTCCCGGCTCTGGCTGGCGATGATCCGCCGGGCCAGGGCCCTGGTCTCCGGTCGGCGAGCCTGCGTGAGGGCCAGCGCCGCCATCGCGATCGCCCCCTGGTGATGGGGAATCATCATCAGGATGAAGTGAGCGTCGGCAGACCGCTGGCCCATCGGAATTCCTCCCAAGCCCATTCCTGGCCGGAGTGCTGTTGGGAGCGTGGCGGCGGGATCAGGGGCACCCTGGGCGGGTGCGTAGAGCGCCAGCAGCAGCGACGCTGTGGCGGCGAGACGGAAACCTGCCATACAGCCCCGGCAGTCGGGTGTGATGCGCCTGGCCATCGAACACCTCCGTAGATCCTCTGCCTTCACCCTGGCCACGGTTCGCGAGGGGGACCAAACAGGGCCTGGAACACGGCTGGTCAACATGTCCACCAACCAAGTCTGTTCCCTCCAGTGAATGGAGGCTCTGGGGATGGGGAGGCTCGCGTTCATCCCCTCAAGCTCAGCACGCCATCTCCGGTTCATGAGGTGCGGCTCTGTCGCATGGATCTGACCGACCATCCCTGCTCCTGGGGCTTGCGGGCCGAGCTGCTGCTGCGAGAGCAGCGCATTCCCCAGGATGCTCTTGGTGGTGCGGGTCCTGCTGTACCGATGGCCGCTGAATGATCACGGCAGGTAAAGCCAGTGGCGAGGGGGCTTGACTCTCCCCTCAAGGGGAGGCTCTACGGTTGGCATGTGTCTGTGCCGGGTGCCATGAATGCATTGACCCTCCGCCTTCTCCCAAAGGCCTTGAGTCTGCTGTTGACGTTCGGCGGGGCCTTGGCCGTTTCCTCAGGGAATGTCGCCCACGCGGCCCAGGCCAGTGCTCCGGCCCTGACTCCTGTCACGGCCTATCGCACGGCCAGCTGCGGCTGTTGCAAGGGCTGGGTGCAGCACATGCGCGCCAATGGCTTCTCGGTGCGGGATGTCGTGGTGGCGGATGTCCAGGCGATCAAGCAACGCCTGGGAGTCCCCAGCAGGCTGAGCTCGTGCCACACCGCCGAAGTCGCTGGCTACGCCATCGAGGGGCACGTCCCTGCCGCCGATGTGAAGCGACTGCTGCGAAATCGGCCGGCCGTGGCCGGCATTGCCACTCCAGGCATGCCCCTGGGCTCCCCCGGGATGGAATCGCCGTACGCCAAGGAGCCGTTCACAGTGATGGCCTTCACGCGGGCCGGAGCCATCAACAGCTTCTCTCGTCACCCCCAGTGAGGCCCCAGCCATGAACACTCCCCTGCGGCGCAGGCAGGTGCTTGGCCTGGGGTTCGCCGCCGTGGGAACGGCGGTGGCAGCTCCTGCTGTCTGGAAACGGCTGCAACGTTTCCCCGCTCCGGCCGAGCCGGCCGAAGCCGGAACCCTCGCCTCCCGTGGTGGTGCCGAGCTGGAGCTGGTGGTCCAGTCCTCGCCGGGCACTCTTCCGGGTGGCCCAGCTGAGCTGCTCACCTACAACGGCCGCTCACCCGGTCCGCTGCTGGAGGTGAAGGCCGGAGATCAGGTGCGCCTGCGGCTGCGCAATGGACTCAACCAGCCCACCAACCTGCACTTCCACGGGCTGCATATCCCCCCCACCGGAACGGGCGACAACGTGTTCCTGACGGTGCCGCCTGGTGGGGCGACCGAGTACGCCTTCCGCCTTGCAAAGGATCACCCGGCCGGACTCTTTTACGTCCACCCCCACCAGCACGGTCTTTCGGCCGATCAGGTGTTCGGCGGCCTCGGCAGTGCCCTGGTGGTGCGCGGCGATCTGGACCGGATTCCGGAAGTGGCGGCCGCCCGTGAAACCGTGCTGGTTCTCAAGGATTACGCCAGCAGCTCCGCTCAAGACGCGGCTATGGGTGTCGGGCGCATGCTCGGCCGGGAGGGTCCCCTGCTCACGGTGAACGGGGAGATCAACCCGGAGCTGCCGATCCCCAGCGGTGGGCTGCTGCGTCTACGCCTGCTGAATGCCTCCAACGCCCGCATCTACCGCCTTGCCCTGGAGGGGCACCCCTTGGTGCTCATCGCCACCGATGGCGGTGCAATCGGGACGCCTGAGCCCCTCAAGGAGCTGGTGCTGGCACCGGGTGAGCGGGCCGATGTACTGGTGCAGGGGAACCAGCCCCCCGGCAGCTACCGGTTGCTCAACATGCCCTACCAGCGCAGCGGCCACATGGGCATGGCCGTCGCAGAGGAACGCCCCCGAGCACTGGCCACCCTTTTCTACGAGGGAGCGGTGACGCCACTGCCGCTGCCGAAGACCCTGATCCCGGTGGCCGTCCTGCCGGAACCGGAGCGGACGCGTCGTTTCGTGATGGGGCACGCCATGGGAATGGGCGGTATGGGCGGTGGCGGCATGGGCATGGGCTTCCAGATCAATGGCCAGGCGTTCGAACCGGATCGCATCAACACCCGAGTGCAGCTCGGCAGCACGGAAGACTGGCTGATCATTAACGACGACGTGATGGACCATCCCTTCCATCTGCACGTCAATCCCTTTCAGGTGATCACCCGAGCGGGCCGACCTGAATCCCAGCGCCACTGGAAGGACACCGTGCTCGTGAAAGCGGGCGAGGAGGTGCGACTCCGGGTGTCGTTCCGGGATTTTCCCGGTCGCACCGTCTACCACTGCCACAACCTGGACCATGAGGACATGGGTCTGATGGGGGTTCTGCAGATCGAGGAGCGAGGCGTCTGAGGACGCCTACGGATTCCTCTGACTGCGGCTCCCCCATAACGCCATCAGCCCCAGATCACCCGCAGTCCAGCGATCACCAGGGTGACCCCAAGGATGCGAACAATCACGGCGGCAGGGAACCAGCGGCTGCCCAGCTGCGCTCCCAGCGCCCCGCCCATCACAACGGCCAAGGCCAGCCAAGGCAGCTCCGGCGGCGGGTGGGTAGCTGCACTCAGCCGACCAAGCTGGGCCATCAGCGAATTGATGAAGGTGAACACAGCTGACAGGGCCGCCGCTGTGCGTACCTCTGCCCAGCGCCGGTAGAGCACAGCAAAGGCGTCAACAGGATGCCGCCACCCATGCCCGTGAGACCGGACAGCAGGCCGATCGCGCCCCGGCAGCCATGGCAATAGCGGCCGATAGTGGTGAGATGGTGGATGGAGCAGGCGGCTTGCCGCGGAAGAAGGGCACTCCCGCTAACACCAGCAACACTCCCAGCAGCCTGTTGAACACGACGGCCGGAAGGGTCAACCAGCCGCCCACAAAAGCTGCTGGAATCGAAAGCAGCAGGAATGGCCACAGCAACTTTGAGGAAAAGTGGCCCGCCCTCGCACAGCGAACGGCAACCACGCTGGAGACAAGCAGGTTCAAGACCAGGGCGGTGGGCTTGATCGTCTCGGGCGCCAGTCCAAACAGCCCCATCACGGCTAGAAAGCCGGAGGCACTTGCCTTGCCAACGCTGCCGTAGATGGCGGCAATCAGGGTCAGGCAGGCGCTCAGGCTGAGCAGGGTGGTGAGGTTGATAGCTCTTCCCCCTGACACGGGCGTGCTGTAGGGCCGATGCACCCCGCCCCCGAGCGCAACAGCAATGCCGTAGCCACGGCCGGACTGGCCACCGTGACCATGACTTTTCGGTGCAGTGGCTACTGGGGGAAACGTGACGCCTCTCGTGTTGGGACATCCCTGGCGGCGACCTGGCCAGGCCCTGGCATGCAGGACCACACTGATTGCCCTACGGGAATCCCGTCATGGCCCTGTCGCCGATTCGACGAGGACAGCTGGCCGGTCTGGTCGCCGCCCTCCTGTTCGGCCTCAGCGCGCCGTTGATCAGCACCCTCATCGGGGCAGGCTCGGCCTTGGGCATTACCGGCCTCCTCTACGGCGGCGCCACCCTGGCCCTGCTGGCGGTGCGCACACTCCGAGGCACCTCGGCAGAAACGCCGGTCAGCCGCCAGGACCTGCCGGCGCTGGCGGCCCTCACCCTGCTCGGTGGTGTGGTGGGACCGGTGGCTCTGGTGCTGGGCCTGGCCCGCCTACCGGCGGCCTCCAGCTCGCTGCTGCTCAACCTCGAGGCCCTGTTCACCCTGGCGATCGCCGTTCTGCTGGGCCGTGAGCACCTCGGCCGGCGGGGGCTGGTCTCGGCCCTGCTCACCATTGCTGGGGCGGTGCTGCTCTCCGAGGGCTCCCTCAACGGAGCCACTGCAGGAGGCAGTGCCCTGATCGCCCTTGCCACGCTGGCTTGGGGGATCGATAACAACCTCAGCCAGCGCCTCAGCCTGCGCGATCCGATCCAGATCGCCACGTTCAAGGCGGCCGGCGCCTCGCTGCCGATGTTGGTCCTGGCGTTGCTGCTGGGGCAGCCCTTTCCTGCGCTGCCGGTGACGCTGGCGTTGCTGGCGATAGGGGCCCTGGGCTATGGAATCTCGATCTGGCTGGATCTGCTGGCCCTGCGCGATCTCGGAGCGGCCCGCGAGGCGGTGCTGTTTTCCACCGCGCCCTTCGTCGGCGCTCTGTTCTCCCTGCTCGTCCTGCGGGACTCCCTGACTCCCCAGCTGCTGGTGGCAGCTGGCCTGATGGCCGCCGGTGTGTTGCAGCTACTGCAGGAACAGCTGCATGCTGGGTATGATTCATGGTCTTTGCAGGGACTGGCTGAGAAGCAGAGCGTGACAATTGCCGTGCTAGATGCTGCTTGAGTAATCGACCATTGTTTGCAGTCAACACGCAAGAAAATGCATCCGGCAACCATCGATCGTTCTCCTCTTTTGAAACATCCATCCGTTTGAAAAAAGCCTCTTCATGAACAGCAGTCAGGGGCGATTTGGACATCAACAACAATGCATTCAACACCACTAGCGGTTACGGACCAATGCTGTACGACATTGCTTTGGAACTCTGCGGCGCAAGGGGATTGATGCCTGACAGGGATGAGGTTTCTGCTGAAGCGAGAAG
>JBEBCX010000101.1:0-7690 GCA_041157425.1 Cyanobacteriota bacterium
CGCTGGGTGACGCACTGGATGCGCACCACCGGCGAGTCCTCCACGCCGCCGTAGAAGCCCATGTGGTCGCCGAAGGGGCCATCGGGCAGCACCTCCCCCGGGGTGATCGTGCCCTCGAGCACCACCTCGCTGTGGCTGGGCACCTCCAGGTTCACGGTTTTGCATTTGGCCAGCCGCACCCCTTCGCCGGCGTAGAGCCCGGCGAACAGCCACTCGCTGAGCTGCACCGGAATCGGCGTGGCGGCGGCCATCACCAGCAGCGGGTGCACGCCGATGGCCACGGCGATCTCGAGGGGCCGCCCCAGCTCCGCCGCCTTGCGCAGGTGGCGGGCGCCGCCGCGCACGCTCAACCAGTGCACGGTCATCGTGTTGATCGACTGCTGCTGCAGCCGGTAGACGCCCACATTCGGCGTCCCGGTTTCCGGGTCCTTGGTGATCACCAGCCCGAGGGTGACGATCCGCCCCGCATCCCCCGGCCAGGGCCGCAGCAGCGGCAGGGCATCGAGGTTCACCTGCTCGCCGCGGAACACCTGCTGGTGGCAGGGGGGCAGCAGGTCGAGGTCGGGCTTGGCCTTGAGCAGATCCAGCAGCACCGAGCCGAAGCGCAGCGCCTCCTGGGCCCCCTTGGGCGGGCGCGGTTGCTGCAGCAGGGCCAGCCGCTCGCCGAGTTGCTCCAGCTCCTCGGCCCGCTCCATGCCCATGCTCCAGAGCACCCGCTCCACGGTGCCCATCAGGTTCACGGCCACCGGCATGGTGCTGCCGATCACGTTCTCGAACAGCAGCGCCGGCCCGCCGCAACCCAGCACCCGATCGGCGATGGCGGAGAGCTCCAGATCGGGATCCACCGGCGCCGTGATCCGCCGCAGCTGACCCCGCTGCTCGAGCAGCTCGAGAAAGCCGCGCAGATCACGCCGGGACCCCATCACGCTCCGAAAACCGGCCTGGTGGTGCCTACTGTGACGCACCCCTTCCGCCACCGCGGCCGTGCAGATCTTCTACTTCCACACCTCGGAGTGCGTGCCGGCGGTGACGCCGGCGGCCGAGGGCGGCCCCGATGCCGCCGTGGTGATCGATGTGCTGCGGGCCACCACCACCATCGCCTGGTCGCTGCAGAACGGCGCCGAGGCGATCCAAGCCTTCGCGGATCTGGCCGGCCTGGAGGCCGCCGCCGCCGCCTGGCCCGCCGAGCGCCGCCTGCGGGCCGGCGAGCGGGGCGGCAAACGGGTGGAGGGCTACGACCTGGGCAACTCCCCCCTGGCGGTGACGCCCGAGTGCGTGGGTGGCAAGCGCATCTTCATGAGCACCACCAATGGCACCCGTTCCCTGGAGGCGGTGCGCGCCGTGCCCCTGCTGGTGACCGCCTGCCTGCCCAACCGCACCGCCGTGGCGCGGCGCCTGATCGAACGGGAGTGCCGCCAGGTGTGGATCGTGGGCAGTGGCTGGGAGGGCGACTATTCCCTGGAGGACAGCCTGGCGGCCGGGGCGGTGGTGTCTGCGGCCCTGGAGCTGGCGGTGTCCCCCCATGTGGGCGTGCGCTGCGGCAACGACGAAGCCCTGGCGGCCCTGGCCCTCTGGCAGCAGTGGCACCACGACACCGAAACCTGCCTGCGGGCCGCCAGCCATGGGCAGCGGCTGATCGGCATCGGCAACCACGACGCCGACTTCGCCTGCTGCGCAGCGGTGGACAACCTGGCGATCGTGCCCACCCAGACCAGCCCCGGTGTGCTCCAGGCCGCTTGAGCCGTTTGCCAGGCCCCTTACAGTGCGCCCGGCGGTGGAACTCCAGTTTTGACCAGCTTTCTCGCGGCAGCGATCCAGCTCAACAGCACGGCTGATCCCGAGCAGAACTTCGCCGCCGCCGAGGAACAGATCGACCTGGCGGCCCGCCGTGGCGCCGACCTGGTGGGCCTGCCGGAGAACTTCGCCTTCATGGGCGATGACGACCAGCGGCTGGAGCTGGCCCCCACCCTGGCGGAGCGGGCCCAGCGTTTCCTGGTGACCATGGCCCGCCGCTACCAGGTGACCCTGCTGGGCGGCGGCTACCCCGTGCCCGCCGGTGAACGGCTCACCAGCAACCGCGCCGAGCTGGTGGGCAAGGACGGCCAGATCCTGGCCACCTACGACAAGATCCACCTCTTCGATGTGGACCTGCCCGACGGCAACACCTACCGCGAGTCCGCCACGGTGAAGCCCGGCCAGCAGCTGCCGCCCGTGGTGGAGGTGCCGGGGCTGTGCCGCGTGGGCCTCTCCATCTGTTACGACGTGCGCTTCCCGGAGCTCTACCGCCATCTGGCGGGTGCCGGCGCCGACGTGCTGTTCATCCCGGCGGCCTTCACCGCCTTCACCGGCAAAGACCATTGGCAGGTGCTGCTGCAGGCCCGGGCGATTGAGAACACCACCTACGTGGTGGCTCCAGCCCAGACCGGTAGCCATGGCGGCCGCCGCCAGACCCACGGCCACGCCCTGGTGATCGACCCCTGGGGCACGGTGCTGGCCGACGCCGGCACCGGCCTTGGCCAGGCGGTGGCCCCCGTGGATGTGGCGCACCGCCAGCGCATCCAGGCCCAGATGCCCAGCCTTCAGCACCGGCGCCCCGCCCTGTTCTGAGCGGTGAGGCCCCCCCTGTTCCACCGCCTGCGGGCGCGGCTGCCGGGGTTGCTGCTGGCGGCGGCCCTGCCCCTCTCCACCGGCTTGGCCGTGCTCTCGGCCCTGCCCGCCTGGGCCGCCAGCGCCCTGGCCGCCTGGCGCATCACCGCCGAGGGGACCCTGGAGCTGCGCACCCCCCCGGGCATCGGCCTGCAGGCTTTTTTTGAGGAGGGCCGCTTCGGCCAGGGGCCGCGGGTGTGGATTGACCTGCCGGGTGCTCCGCAACGCAGCCGCACCGTGGGGGGCAATGGCCTGATCCGCCAGGTGCGGGTGGGCCGCCCCAACGACAGCACCACCCGGCTGGTGGTGGAGTTCCGCCCCGGCACCCGCCTCGACCCCCGCAACCTGCGCCTGGTGGGCACCAGCTCCGAGCGCTGGCAGATGGTGTTCGGCCCCAACCTCGGCCCCCTGGAGCCCATCGGCGAGGGCGACCTGGAGGCCCAGGCCCTGCCCAGCTGGCGCGCCCGCCCGCCGCAGGAGTTGGATCGCAGCCGCGGGCCGCTGCCCTCCGCCGACGCTCTGCCGGAGGTGCCCCGCGGCCGCTACCGGGTGGTGATCGACCCCGGCCATGGCGGCCCCGATCCCGGAGCCGTGGGCATCAACGGCCTGCGCGAAACCGATGTGGTGCTCGATGTGAGCCTGCAGGTGGCGCAGTTGTTGCAGGCCAAGGGGGTTGAGGTGCTGCTCACCCGCACCTCCGAGGTGGATGTGGACCTGCCGCCGCGGGTGGCCCTGGCCAACAACAACCGTGCCGATCTGTTCCTGAGCATTCACGCCAATGCCCTGAGCCTGTCGCGCCCCGATGTGAACGGCATCGAAACCTTCTATTTCCAGGACGGCCGCTCCCGCCGCCTGGCGGAGGCGGTGCAGACCCAGATGCTGCGCGTGGCCCCCGGCAGCCCCGACCGTGGCGCCCGGCCGGGGCGCTTCTTCGTGATCCGCCGCACCGTGATGCCCTCCGCCCTGGCGGAGATGGGGTTCGTCACCGGTGAGCTCGATTCGCCGCGGCTGGCGGACCCCGCCTTCCGCCAGCGCATGGCCGTGGCCATCGCCACCGGCCTGCTCAATTACCTGGTGGCCAACCCATGAGCCAGGCCCCCATCGGCATCTTCGATTCCGGTGTGGGCGGCCTCAGCGTCTGGCGCCAGGTGGTGCATCACCTGCCCGGCGAAGCGCTGCTTTACCTGGCGGACCAGGCCCACGTGCCCTACGGCAACCGCAGCGCCGCCGAGATCCAGGGCCATTGCCTGGCCATCGCCGACCACCTGGTGCAGCGGGGCTGCAAGGCGATCGTGGTGGCCTGCAACACCGCCTCGGCGGTGGCCCTGGCGCCGTTGCGTCAACGCTTCCCGCAGCTGCCGATCCTGGGGTTGGAGCCGGCGGTGAAACCGGCGGTGGGCCTCACCCGCAGCGGCGTGGTGGGGGTGATGGCCACCCCGGCCACGTTCCAGGGGGAGCTCTACCGCGCCACCGTGGGCCGCTGCGCCGGATCGGTGCAGGTGGTGGAGCAGGTGTGCATCGGGCTGGCGGATCTGGTGGAGCAGGGGCAGCTGGAGGGCCCCCACTGCGATGCCACCCTGCGGCGCTTCCTCGAGCCGATGCTGGCGGCCGGCGCCGACACGATCGTGCTGGGCTGCACCCACTACCCCTTTGTGATCGAGGCGATCCGGCGCCTGGTGGGCCCTGGCCTGGCGGTGCTCGACCCCGCCCCCGCCGTGGCCCGCCACCTGGGGGAGGTGCTGGAGCAGCGGGGCCTGCGGGCTGCTGGCTCCAGCCATGCCTCCAACAGCCCTCAGCACCGCTTCTTCACCACCGGCGACACCGCCGCCTTCGACCGCGCCGTGGCGCGGCTGGTGGGGGCCGATTGCCGCAGCCAGCCCCTGCGCTGGGCGGAGGGGCCCAACGGCGAGGCACGGCTGCCCCCCATCTGAGCCAGCGGCACGAGGCCCGCGCCTCCTAGGATCGCGGCGCCGCAGGGGGACATGGCCACGGTTGCAGAGCTGCTCCAGCCCGTCGAGGCCGACCTTGAGGCTCTGCTCAGTGATCTGCGCAGCCTGATCGGCGCCGGCCACCCGATCCTTCAGGCCGCCGCCGAGCACCTGTTCAGCGCCGGTGGCAAGCGCCTGCGGCCCGGCATTGTGCTGCTGATCTCCCGCGCCCTGGCGGCCGATGGGGAGCTCGGCAGCCGCCACCGCCGCCTGGCGGAGATCACCGAGATGATCCACACCGCCTCGTTGGTGCACGAC
This sequence comes from Cyanobacteriota bacterium, assembly GCA_041157425.1. Lineage (GTDB taxonomy): Bacteria > Cyanobacteriota > Cyanobacteriia > PCC-6307 > Cyanobiaceae > Vulcanococcus. The sequence goes on from JBEBCX010000101.1 coordinate 4,893, forward strand.
GACGTCGTGGACGAGGCCTCCACCCGCCGCGGGGTGGACACCGTGCACAGCCGCTTCAACCACCGGGTGGCGGTGTTGGCCGGTGATTTCCTGTTCGCCCAGGCCAGTTGGCACCTGGCCAACCTCGACGACCTCGAGGTGGTGAAGCTGCTCTCGCGCGTGATCATGGACCTGGCCGATGGCGAGGTGCGCCAGGGGCTGTTCCGCTACGACACCGGCCAGAGCTTCGAGACCTACCTCGAGAAGAGCTACTGCAAAACCGCCTCGCTGATCGCCAACAGCGCCCGCGCCGCCGGCGTGCTCAGCGGGCTGGCCGAGCCCCAGCTCGACAGCCTCTACCGCTTTGGCCGCCAGCTGGGCCTGGCCTTCCAGGTGGTGGATGACATCCTCGATTTCACCGGCAGCGACCAGCAGCTCGGCAAGCCCGCCGCCAGCGACCTGGCCAGCGGCTACCTCACCGCCCCCGCCCTCTATGCCCTCGAGGAGCGCCCCGCCCTGGCGGGCCTGATCGAGCGGGAGTTCAGCCAGGAGGGCGACCTGCAGCAGGCCCTTGAGCTGGTGCGCAGCAGCTCCGCCATTCAGCGCTCCCGCACCCTGGCGGAGGGCTTCGCCAACGAGGCCCGCGAGGCGCTCACCTGGTTGCCCCCCTCCGACAGCCGCAGCGCCCTGCTGGCCCTGCCTGAATTCGTGCTCAGCCGGCTCTACTGAGCCGCTTCCAGGGCCCGGATCACCTGGTGCAGATCCTGGAGCCGCGTGTGCTCGCCGGGATAGCTGCGCGCCAGGGCGTCGTCATCCAGGTGGGGCGGCGGCAGCACATGCACGCGGCAGCCCGCGGCCTGGGCCGCCGCCACCCCCGCCGGCGAATCCTCAAAGGCCCAGCAGTCGGCGGCTGCCACCCCCAGCCGGCCGGCCGCCAGCAGGAACACATCCGGGGCGGGCTTGCCGCGCTCCAGCTGGGGAGTGGGGGCCGGCCTTGAGGGCCACCGCCTCCCTTGAGCTGCTGGTGGCCAGCGCCATGGGAATCCCCTGCCTGTGGCAGTGCTCCACCAGCTCCGGCGCCCCCGCCATCGGCGGCGCCTGCACCAGCAGCGCTTCGGCGATCGGCTGGCGCACCGCCAGCAGCTCGTCGCTGTTCAGGGATGGGCCGCCGGAGGCGGCGATCCATCCACGCACCTGATCGGCGCAGTCGTGCCGGCGGCGGCCCCGCAGGGCCATCAGTTCTTCGGCGCTGAGCTCCCGGCCGAAGTGGCGTGCGGCCTGCTGCCAGGCCTGGGCGTGCAACGGCTCGGTGTCGAGCAGCAGGCCGTCCAGGTCGAACAGGCAGGCGGCGGGCAGAACCATCCCCCCATCTTCCGTCAGCGCTGGCCTGACACTGCGTGACAGCGTTTCAGCCCCAGGGATTTCCTCGCTTGAATGGGCGCACCCCGTTCCCGCCCCATGTCCGAGGCCGCCCCCAGCTCCGGGATCGAATCCGTGCTGCAGGAGCAGCGTCTGTTTGATCCGCCTGCGGCCCTGGCGGCCACCGCCCGCATCGGCTCGCTGCAGGCCTACCGCGACCTGGTGGCCCGTGCCGACGCCGACCCCGATGCCTTCTGGGGCGAGCAGGCCCGCAGCCAGCTGCACTGGTTTGAGCCCTTCCACACGGTGCTCGATTGGAGCAACCCACCCTTCGCCCGTTGGTTTGAGGGGGGCACCACCAACCTCAGCTTCAACTGCCTCGACCGCCACCTCAACGGTCCCCGCGCCGACAAGACGGCGCTGATCTGGGAGGGGGAGCCCGGCGACGAGCGCCGCTTCACCTACCGCCAGCTGCACGCCGAGGTGTGCAAGGCCGCCAACGCCCTCAAGGCCCTCGGCATCGGCAAGGGCGACCTGGTGGCGCTCTACATGCCGATGGTGCCGGAGGCGGCCATCGCCATGCTGGCCTGCGCCCGCATCGGCGCCCCCCACTCGGTGGTGTTCGGCGGTTTTTCCGCCGATGCCCTGCGCGATCGGCTGATTGATGGCGAGGCCAAGGCGGTGATCACCGCCGACGGCGGCTTCCGCAAGGACAAGCCCGTGCCGCTCAAGCCCGCCGTCGACGAGGCGTTGTCCGCCAACGGCGGTGCCCCCAGCGTGGAGCATGTGCTGGTGGTGCGGCGCCTGGCGGGCGCCGGTGGCGACTGCAGCATGCAGGCCGGCCGCGACCACTGGTGGCATGAGCTGGTGGATGGCCAGAGCGCCGATTGCCCGGCGGAGCCCATGGCCAGCGAAGACCGGCTGTTTGTGCTCTACACATCCGGCTCCACCGGCAAGCCCAAGGGGGTGGTGCACACCACCGCCGGTTACAACCTCTGGGCCCACCTCACCTTCCAGTGGATCTTCGACATCCGTGAGGACGACATCCACTGGTGCACCGCCGATGTGGGCTGGATCACCGGGCACAGCTACATCGTCTACGGGCCGCTCTCGAACGGGGCCACCACGGTGATGTACGAGGGGGCGCCGCGGCCGGGCAAGCCCGGGGCGTTCTGGGAGCTGATCCAGAAGCTGCGTTGCACGATCTTCTACACCGCCCCCACGGCCATCCGCGCCTTCATGAAGAGCGGCCGTGAGGTGCCCGACCAGTACGACATGAGCTCCCTGCGCATCCTCGGCACCGTGGGGGAACCGATCAACCCCGAGGCTTGGATGTGGTACCGCGACGTGATCGGAGGCAACCGCTGCCCGATCGTCGACACCTGGTGGCAGACGGAAACCGGCGGCGTGATGATCAGCCCCCTGCCGGGGGCCACCCCCACCAAGCCCGGCTCCGCCAC
>JBEBCX010000102.1:0-5851 GCA_041157425.1 Cyanobacteriota bacterium
CAACTCCTGACGTTTGGCCACCACCGCACGCGGCGGCAGCAGCGGCCGCAGCCGACGCTCGATTTCGCCCCAATCCAAGCGCCAGTCAGGGGTCACGCGGTATGCCGGCGATGCCAAGACCTTAACGAGCCCCCTGGCCACTGCACCGCTGGGGCCGTGATTGCGTAAGGATGGGCGACGCTCAAGCTCCGTCTGCGGATTCCGTTTTGACCTCGGCCCCTGTTTCGGCACCCGTGCACAACACCTCCCGGTCGCAGGACCTCTTCAGTGCCGCCCAGAAGCTGATGCCCGGGGGGGTGAGCTCGCCGGTGCGCGCCTTCCGCTCCGTGGGCGGCCAGCCGATCGTGTTTGACCGGGTCAAGGGCGCCTACGCCTGGGACGTGGACGGCAACCGCTACATCGATTACATCGGCAGCTGGGGGCCGGCCATCTGCGGCCACGGCCACCCCGATGTGCTGGCCGCCCTGCACGACGCCCTCGACAAGGGCACCAGCTTCGGTGCCCCCTGCGCCCTCGAGAACACCCTGGCGGAGCTGGTGATCGAGGCGGTGCCCTCGGTGGAGATGGTGCGCTTCGTGAACAGCGGCACCGAGGCCTGCATGTCGGTGCTGCGGCTGATGCGCGCCTTCACCGGCCGCGAAAAGATCATCAAGTTCGAGGGCTGCTACCACGGCCACGCGGACATGTTCCTGGTGAAGGCCGGCTCCGGTGTGGCCACCCTGGGTCTGCCCGATTCGCCGGGGGTGCCGCGCACCACCGCCGCCAGCACCCTCACCGCCCCCTACAACGACCTGGAGGCGGTGAAGCAGCTGTTCGCCGAAAACCCCGGTGAAATCGCCGGTGTGATCCTCGAGCCCGTGGTGGGCAACGCCGGCTTCATCACCCCCGAGCCCGGCTTCCTCGAAGGGATCCGCGAGCTCACCAAGGAGCACGGGGCCCTGCTGGTGTTCGACGAGGTGATGACCGGCTTCCGCATCAGCTACGGCGGCGCCCAGGCCAAGTTCGGCATCACCCCCGACCTCACCACCATGGGCAAGGTGATCGGCGGCGGCCTGCCCGTGGGCGCCTACGGCGGCCGGGCCGACATCATGGCGATGGTGGCCCCCGCCGGCCCGATGTACCAAGCGGGCACCCTGAGCGGCAACCCGCTGGCGATGACCGCCGGCATCAAGACCCTGGAGCTGCTCAAGCAGCCCGGCACCTACGACCGCCTCGAGGCGATCACCAGCCGCCTGATCAACGGCATCCTCGATGGCGCCCGCAGCGCCGGCCTGCCGATCACCGGCGGCTCGATCAGCGCCATGTTCGGCTTCTTCCTGTGCGAGGGCCCGGTGCGCAACTTCGAAGAGGCCAAGGCGGCCGACACCGCCCGCTTCGGCAAGCTGCACCGCGCCATGCTTGAGCGCGGCATCTACCTGGCCCCCAGCGCCTTTGAGGCCGGCTTCACCTCCCTGGCCCACTCCGACGAGGACATCGACGCCACCATCACCGCCTTCCGCGAGTGCTTCGCGGCGGTGGCCTGAGCCAAGGCCTTGAGCCGGCCCATGGGGTGGATCGCCTGGAACCATGGGGCCCGCCGATGGGGCGCCGCCCTTCTGGCTGGGCTCGGCGTTGGCCTGGTGGGATGCTCCGGCGCTGACCCGGTGGCCCAACGGCCCCTCAACCTGAAGCAGGGCGTTCCCGTGGGTGCGGTGCTGGCGCTCTCCGGCAATGCCAACGTCTACGGCCAGGACCAACGGGTGGGACTGCAGCTGGCCCTGGCCCACTTGAACCAGGGTGGTGGCATCGGCGGCACCCCCTTGCGGCTGGCCATTGAAGACAGCGGCAGCGATGACCCCGGCGCCAACAACGCCATGACGCTGCAAATCAACCGCGGCATGCTCGCGGTGATCGGCCCCACCCTCTCCCAGCAGGCCTTCGCGGCGGACCCGATTGCCCAACGGCGGGGGATGCCCGTGGTGGCCCCCTCCAACACGGCCACCGGCATCCCCCAAATCGGGCATTTCATCAGCCGTGTTTCGGCCCAGAGCTCGGTGATCGCACCGCTCTCGATCGCCAAAGCGTTGCGGCTGCAGCCCTCCATCCGGCGGGCGGCGGTGTTCTACGCCCAGGACGACGCCTACAGCACCGCCGAAACCACCATCTTCCAGAAGGCGTTGAACGCCAAGGGGCTCAAACCGGTGACGGTGCAGCGCACCCAATTGGCCGACAACGACTTCCAGAGCCAGATCAGCGCCACCCTGGCCCTCAAGCCCGACCTGATCGTGCTGAGCCTGCAGGCGGTGGACGGCGGCAACCTGGTGCGCCAACTGCGGGAACTCGGCTACCGCGGCACGATCGTGGTGGGCAACGGCATGAACACGCCGAACATCTACCCCATCTGTCAGAAGTACTGCGATGGGCTGCTGATCGCCCAGGCCTACAGCCCGGAGCTGAACACCCCGGCCAACCGCGCCTTCGTGAGCGCCTTCGCCGCCAACCAGGTGCGCAGCGGCCGCGGCCCGACGATCCCACCCCAACTGACGGCCCAGGCCTACACCGCCCTGCAGGTGGTGGGCGAGGCCCTGCAACGGCTCAACGCCGAGCGGCCCCTCAACACCCTCACCGTGGCCCAAGCCCGCAGGGCCCTGATGGATGCCATTTTGGCCGGCACCTACCAAACTCCCCTGGGGGACATCCGCTTCACCCCCGATGGCGAAGTGGTGCAGAACAACTTCTTTGTGGCCCAGGTGCGCATGAACCCCGACGGTCGCAGTGGCCGTTTCGCCCTGCTGCCCTGACGATTGCCTTCCCGTTCCCGCATGGCCTTGCGTCGCCCATCTCGCCCCCGGCAGCCGCGCACCCTGGCCTTGGGCCTTGGGGCCCTGTTGGCCGCGGGCGGGGTGGTCAGCAGTTGCAGCGGCCAACGGGGCGACCAGCTGCGCCTTGGTGCGGGCATCGCCCTCACCGGCAATGCGGGGCTGCTGGGGCAGGACGCCCGCACCGGCCTCGATCTGGCCCGTGGGCAGTTCTCCGGCCAGGCGCCTGGTTTGGAGCTGCAACTGGAGGACACCGGCAGCGATGAGGCCGGGGCCACCGTGGCCTTCCGCCGCCTGATCAACGCCAAACCGGTGGCCATCCTGGGGCCATCGCTCTCCCAACAGGGCTTTGCCGTGATGCCCATGGCCGACCGCGCCGGCATCCCGGTGATTGGGGTGTCGACCACGGCGGAAGGCATTCCCCAGATCGGCCCCTTCGTGGCACGGGTGGCCTCACCGGTGACGGTGGTGGCGCCCCTCTCCCTGGCCAAGGCGGTGCAGCTGCATCCGGGCATCCAACGGGTGGCGGTGTTCTTCGCCCAGGACGACGTGTTCTGCACCTCGGAAACGCAGATCTTCCAGAGGGCGATCCGGGCCAAAGGGCTGGAGCTGGTGGCGGTGCAGCGCACCTCGGTGAGCGACACCGACTTCCACATCCCGATCACCAATGTGCTGCGCAGCCGGCCGCAACTGGTGGTGATTTCGGCGCTGGTGTCCGATGGCGGCAACCTGGTGCGCCAACTGAGAGAACTCGGCTACACCGGGCCGATCGTGGCCGGCAACGGGCTCAACACCCCGAACATCTACCCGGTGTGCCAACGCCACTGCGATGGCCTGATGATCACCCAGGCGTACAACCCCAAACTCGACAACGCCAGCAACCGCAGCCTGCTGAAGGGGTTCCGCCGCGGTCGCGCCGCCGATGCGGTGCCGCCTCAGGTGACGGCCCAAGCGTTCACGGCTTACCAGGTGGTGCACGAGGCCCTCGCCACCCTCAAGGGCTCCTTGCCCAAGGGCACCACGCTCACCAACCTGCCGCTGCCTGAGCTGCGCCAACGCCTACTCAAAACCCTGCTGGCGGGCACCTACCAGACGCCCCTTGGGGAACTGCGCTTCACGCCCGAGGGCGACGTGCTGCAACGCGACTTCAGCGTGGCCCGGGTGCAGATGAATCCCGATGGCCGCAGCGGCCGCTTTGTGCAGCTGCCCTGAGCCATGCAAGACCTCATCCAACTGCTGCTGAATGGGCTCTCCACCGGGGCGGTCTACGCCCTGTTCGCCCTGGGCTACACCCTGGTGTTCTCCGTGCTGGGGGTGATCAACTTCGCCCATGGGGCGGTGTTCACCCTGGGGGCCTATTTCACCTATTTCCTGATCGGCGGGGCGGCCGGCGCCAACGGGCTGCTGGCGGGGCTGCAGCTGCCCTTCGCCCTGCCCTTCTGGCTGGCCCTGCCCCTGGCGGGGCTGGGGGCAGCGGCGGTGGCGCTGTTGATCGAGCGCACCGCCTTCGCCCCCCTGCGGCAGCGCAACGCCGATCCCTTGCTGGCCCTGATCACCAGCCTGGGGGCGGGTGTGGTGCTGGTGAACCTGATCCAGCTGTTGGTGGGCGCCGAGAGCTACGCCATCCCCACCGGCGCCCTGGCGGGTCTGCCGGCGGCGGTGCGCATCGGAGGTGCCCAGGTGCGCAGTGTGCAGCTGTTGCTGCTGCTGGTGGCCGCCGTGCTGCTCACCCTGCTCACCCTCTGGATCGACGGCACCCGCAGTGGCAAGGGGCTACGGGCTGTGTCGGAGGACCCCACCACCGCCCGCTTGCTGGGGATCCCCAGCGATCGGATGATCCAGATCGCCTTTGGCCTGAGTGGCTTTCTGGCGGGGATTGCCGGGGGCCTGGTGGGGTTGAGCGTGAGCATCGCAGGCCCCTATTTCGGCATCGGCTACGGCCTCAAAGGGCTGGGGGTGCTGGTGCTCGGCGGCCTCGGCAGCGTGCCCGGTGCGGTGCTGGGGGGGCTGATCATCGGCCTGGCGGAAGCGTGTGTGCCCGCCGACCTCTCCGGCTACCGCGATGTGGTGGCCTACGGCTTCCTGTTTGTGGTGCTGCTGGTGCGCCCCCAGGGGCTGCTGGGCCGCGTGCTGCCCAGCAAGGTCTGAGGGGAGCAACGCCATGGACTCCCTGTTGATCGATGCGAGCCTGCTGCAACAGATGCTGATCGGTGCCCTGTTGGGCATCTCGGTGTACCTGCCGCTGCGCTGCGGCCAGTTGTCGTTGGCCACCCCAGGCTTCTACGCCATCGGCGGCACCCTGGCGGCGCTGCTCTCCACCCGGGTGGGGGCCCTGGGGGGATCCGAGCCGGTGTATCCCCTCAGTTCGGTGCTGCTGGAGATGCTGCTGGCGGCTGCCCTGGCCGGTGGGCTGGCGGTGGGCATCGGCCGCGTGGTGCTGCGGCTGCGGGGGGTGTATCTGGCCATTGCCACCATCGCGCTGGTGGAGATCCTGCGGGTGACCACCCTCAACCAAGAGTCGCTCGGTGGGGCGGTGGGCATCTTCGGCATCCCGCAGCCCTTCCTCGACCCCGAGGGCTACGCCCTGTTCACCCTGATCAGCCTGGCCCTGGTGTGCTGGCTCTGCGAACGGCTCGAGCGCCAACGGCTCGGCCGGGCCATGGAGGCCATCCGCGACGACGAACTGGCCGCCGCCTGCCAAGGCATCGACACCGACCGCACCAAGTTGGTGGCCTTCGTGCTGAGTGCCGTGGTGGCGGCGATCACCGGTGTGATCAGCGCCCATTTCCTCAACTCCTGGAACGCCCGGCTCGGCAACTTCGACGCCAGCATCACCACCCTCGCCTTTGTGGTGTTCGGGGGGTCGCGCACCTGGGCGGGCCCGGTGCTGGGCGGGCTCACGCTCACGGCGCTGCCGGAGCTGCTGCGGCCGATCGGTGATCTGCGCCTGATCGTGTTCGGCCTGGTGATTCTGGTGGGGCCGCTGCTGCTGCCCCAGGGGCTGATCACCCCCGAACGGCTGCGGCTGATCCGAGGCCTGCTGCGCCGGGGAG
>JBEBCX010000103.1:0-5841 GCA_041157425.1 Cyanobacteriota bacterium
CTACGTGATCGTGGGCACCTGGTACAACCAATCGCTGGTGGTGAAGGGGGCCCGCGATGCCTTCCTCACCAAGCGCATCGGCGACATCGTGCTGCTGGCTGGGGTGATTGCCCTGCTGCCGCTCACCGGCACCTGGAATTTCCACGGCCTCCAGGGCTGGGCGGCCGACCTCACCAACAACGGCCAGCCCCTGCCCGCCGGCTTCCAGCTGATCCTGCTGGCCCTGATCGCCGGCCCCATGGGCAAGTGCGCCCAGATTCCGCTGCACCTGTGGCTGGATGAAGCCATGGAGAGCCCGCTGCCCTCCACGGTGCTGCGCAACTCCGTGGTGGTGCTGGGTGGTGCCTGGGTGCTGCTGCGGCTCGAGCCCCTGATTGCGCTGAGCCCCCTGGTGCAGGGGGTTCTGGTGGTGGTGGGCGGCACCACCGCCCTGGTGGCGGCCCTGATCGCCCTGGGCCAGATCGATGTGAAGCGGGCGATGAGCTTCCTGGTGAGCAGCTGGCTGGGGCTGCTGTTTGTGGCCGTGGGCCTGGGCGGCATCGATGTGGCCGACCACCTGCTGCTGGTGTATCCGCTGCCGATGGCCCTGATGCTGATGGCGGTGGGCGCGATCGTGATCAGCAACGTCACCCAGGACCTCACCCAACTGGGGGGCCTGTGGAGCCGCCGGCCGTTGATCGGCATGGCCTTCCTGGCGGGGGCCTTCGGCCTGATGGCGCTGCCCCCCTTCGGCGGCTTTGCCGCCCTGCGGGAACTGCTGGAGCTGGCCATGGCCAGCAAGGCCCCGCTGCTGATCGGCGGCCTGGTGCTGATCACCAACACCCTGCTCTGCGCCTCGATGATGCGGGTGTTCGGCCTGATCTGGGGCGGCGTGCCCAAGCCGTTCACGGTGCGCTCGCCCGAGGTGCTCTGGCTGATGGTGCTGCCCACCCTGCTGCTGATGGGGCTGGTGCTGCACATCCCGCAGCTGTTGCTGCACCTGGGGGTCTACCAGCTCAGCCCCTTGCCGGGCTGGGGCCCGCTGGGGTGGCCCCTGGTGGTGTCAACCCTGGTGGGGGCCGGCAGTTCGCTGTGGTTTTACCTGCGGCCCCATCCCTTGGCGGAGCTGCCCGCCGGGCTGGGGGGCATCCAGCACTGGCTGGCGGAGGACATGCACACCGAGGCCTTCTACCACCGCACCGTGGTGGCGCTGGTGGTGGGGCTGGCCCGCTTCAGCGCCTGGAGCGACAAGGCCCTGGTGGATGGCTTCAGCAGCGGCACCGGTGGAGCCGCCATGGCCGGTGCCCGCCAGCTGAGCCTCACCACCAGCGGCAATTCCCAGGCCTACGCCCTCTCGCTGGTGCTGGGGGTGCTGGTGATGTCCGCCTGGCTGTTGGCCCGTTGATCCGGAGGACCCCATGACCCTGCTGCTGCTGTTCCTGATTCCTCTGCTGGCCGCCTGCGGGCTGCAGCTGCTGCCGGTGGCGAGCCCCTGGGTGCGCCGCACGGCCCTGGCCGCCGCCCTGGCCCAGCTGGCCACCGGTTTGCTGGCCTGGCGCCAGCCCCCCGCCGACCTCTCCCTCGGTTGGTTGCCGAAGCTGGGGCTGCGCCTGGATCTGGGGCTCGATGGCCTCAGCCTGCCCCTGGTGTTGCTGGCGGCCTTGATCACGGCCATGGCCGTGCTGGCCACGCCGCTGCAGCAAGCGCGCCCGCGCCTGTTTTACGGCTTGCTGTTGGCCACCAACGTGGGCCTGATGGGCTCGTTTTTGGCCCGCAACGCCCTGTTGTTTGTGCTGGCCTACGAGCTGATCCTGATTCCCACCACCCTGCTGGTGGCGATCTGGGGCGGTGAGCGGCGCGCCGGCGCCGCCATCCGGTTTCTGATTTATGGCGCCGTGTCGGGCATCGCCCTGCTCACCGCCGTGCTCGCCTTCGGCTGGCTCAACCCCGGCGGCGTCGACTTCAGCTTCGCCGCCCTGGCCAACCACGCCCTGCCGCCGGATCAGCAGCGCATCCTGCTGGCGCTGGTGTTGCTGGCCTTTGGCCTCAAGCTGCCGGTGGTGCCCCTGCACGGCTGGCAGCCGCTCACCTACAGCCAGGCCCCCACGCCGGTGGCGATGCTGCTCAGCGGTGCGGTGTCGAAGCTGGGGGCCTACGGCCTGCTGCGCTTCGGCATCGGCTTCCTGCCCGACGCCTGGAGCGATTGGTCGCCCTGGATTGCCGCCATCGGTGCGGTGAGCGCGATCTACGGCGCCCTCAATGCCATCGCCCAGCTCGACATGCGCCGTCTGGTGGCCTACAGCTCCCTGGGGCACATGGGCTTCCTGCTGCTGGCCCTGGCGGCGGCCACACCCCTGAGCCTGCAGGGGGTGATGGCCCAGATCCTGGCCCACGGCCTGATCATCGCGCTGCTGTTCTGCCTGGTGGGTCTGGTGGAAACCAAAACCGGCACGGCTCAGATTCCGGAGCTGTCCGGCTTGCTGAATGCGCAGCGCGGGTTGCCGTTCACCATGGGGCTGATGCTGCTGGCCCTGATGGCGGCCGCCGGGGTGCCGGGCCAGGCTGGATTTGTGGCCGAGCTGCTGGTGTTTGAAGGCAGCTGGGTGGCCTATCCGATCCCCACCTTGGTGTGCCTGCTCTCCTCCGGTTTCACGGCGGTGTACGCGGTGCGCCTGTTCAACCGCGTGGGCTTCGGCCGCCTCGACAACGCCATGGCCAACTGGGCCAGCACCAGCTGGATGGAGCGGGCTCCGGCCCTGGTGCTCACGGCCCTGGTGGTGGCTGGGGGCATCTGGCCCACCCTGCTCACCGGCCTCAGTGAAACCGCCACGGCTCCCTTGGCCCTGCGCTCCAGCGATGCGGTCACCGTGATCGCCTCCGCCGCCCCCCTGACGTCCTCTTCGCTCCCCGCATGACCGCCAGCATCGCCCCGGAGCGCACCAAGGCTCCCCTGATTCCCCCCTCCACGCACCGCTTCGCCGATGTGATCCATCGGCTGGAGGCGGGCGGCTCGATGCTGCCCGACACCCCCGAAAACCTCAAGCAGATCATCGGCATCTACAAGGCCTATGCCGTGCCGATGGACTTCTATTGGCGCGATCTGCTCTACATCGCCGAGCGGGTGTTCCTCAATCCGCTGCCGGCGTTCAAATACTTCATCTCCAAGGAGTATTTGGATCTGCCCAACAGCTACGCCGGTGAGCACTCCAAGCTGCGCATCTGGCGCGGCGGCGAGAAGGCCCATCCGGAGCTGCTGGCGTTCATGGAGCGGGGCGAAACCGGCCGCATGCCCAAGCTGCTCCATCACCTCTGGCACGACCGGGTGAACATGGAGTTCGCCGAGGCCTGCATGCAGGCCATGCTCTGGCACCAGGGCATGGGCGGCCGCTTCAACGACTACCTCGACAGCGACGCCTACCGCGCCAACGCCGACCGGGCCATCAAGGCCTACTTCAAGGGCAACCCCGTGATGTTGGGGTTGTACAAGCTCTTCCCGGAGATGTTCCTGGAGCAGGTGCGCCAGCTCTCCTACACCGCCAACCTCGGCCTCTTCTGGGAGGTGATGGCGCCGGTGTTCTTCGAGATGAGCGACATCTACGACGAGGGCGGTTTCAAGGGGGTGCCCGATGCCATGGATTTCCTTGTCAACGGCATCTTCGCCGTGGCGGGCCGGCCCATCTACCACCACGTGTTCATCGGTGGTGAGTGCTTCGAGATCATCCCCAAGAGCGAAGGCTTCACCTGGCTTTACGAGGCGGCGCTTCCCTACGTGGAGGCGGTGTTCTACCGCACCTCACCCTTCCGCGGCACCAAGAGCTACAACGCCCAGGCCCACCAGGTGCCCGACAACCAGGCGGATTTCCACTACGGCATCCTGTACGCCGATGTGTATCCGGTGGGATCGGCGGGCATCCCCCCCACCCTGCTGATGCAGGACATGCTCCATTTCCTGCCCCCCTATCTGAAGGAGATCTACCGCGAGCATCGCCGCGGTGAGGAGGATGAGCTGGTGCAGCTGGGCATCACCTTCCAGCGCTCGATGTACAACGTGACCTCGGCGGTGATCCAGGCGCTGCGTTGCGCGCTGCTGTATCCCCTCGATGACACCGACCCCGAGCACCTGATGGCCAACCGCCGCTTCTTCGAGGCGCAGATGGACCGCTTCCTGCGCCCCGAGGCCCGCCTCTCCGACATCCAATCCCAGGATTACCGCTAACCCCGATGGCCACCATTCTTGAGACGGCCGCTTCGGCCGGTGTGTTCAACACCCTGCTGGCGGCCGTGGATGCCGCTGGGCTCCGGGGTGCCCTGGAGGGGCCTGGACCGTTCACGGTGTTCGCCCCGGTGGACGATGCCTTCGCCGCCCTGCCCCCCGGCACCGTGCAGACGCTGGTGGACAACCCACCGCAACTGGCGCGGATCCTCAAGTACCACGTGCTGGCGGGCGCCCATCCCCAGGCCACCTTGGTGGGCCAGGAGCAGTGGGACAGCCTCGAAGGGGCGCCGGTGCCGATTCGCCGCGCTGCCCCCTTCGAGGTGAAGAACGCCACGGTGGTGAACGCCGACATCGTTTGCGACAACGGCGTGGTGCACGTGATCGATCGGGTGATCCTGCCGGGCTGAGCTTGAGATCAGCCCTGGGGTGCCTGGGGCGTTGCGTTGGCCCGCCGGGCCATGAGCACCAACGCATAGGCACCCGCCAGAGAGATCACGATCACCCCAAAACCCACCATCAGGATCGGTTTGTTCTCGGTGCCTGGCGGCAGCACGATCACCTTGCGTGCCACGGCAGTGAGGGCTGTCAGCAACACCAGTTCGATCTGCACCACCTGGTCGCGCAGGTAGGCGGTGACGTTCTGCAGCACCTCCAGGGCGATGAAGATCAGCAGCAGCCGATCCAGCAGGTTGATCAGGTTGCCATCAAACCAATTGGTTTCCGCCTGCAGCATCTTGGCCCCGGATCCCACCAGCAGTTGGATGGCGGCCAGGCCAATCACAGCCGCCAGCAGGATGGCCAACAACTTGGCCAGCTGCCGTTCGTAGCTGTGGATTGCGGCAAGGAAGCGGTTGTCGTCGAGCAGTTTCATCGGATCCAGATCGCTTGGGGTCGCAGGCTGAGCGTCAGTGGGCTGGCATGAAAAACCCCGTCCAAGCCAGTTGCATGGACGGGGTCAATGCCGCGCCGAACTCCCCGCTAGAACTTGTGGTCGCGCAGGGCTTCCACTTGGGAGATGTAGGTGATGATTGAGTAATCGGCGTAGAACTTGGCTTCGATCTCTCGGGTGATCTTGTCGGCCAGTTCGCGGGTGCCGGTGAGCACCTCAATCTTCACGTTGGAGAGGGTGTGCGACACGCTGGGTTCGCCGGTGGAGCGCACGTTGCGGCTGCCCTCCCCGCCGGCGGCCATCACGGTGTAGCCGGTGGCGCCGGCCTCCTTGATCAGCTTCGCCAGTTTTTTGGAGAGGATTTCCTCTGCCACGATCACCAGCTTCCAAACTTGTTGGCTCATGGGATTAAGCGTGTAGGGGTTGAAGGTGGTTGATCGGCTCAGCGGCCGAGCATCACTTCGGCAATGCCGATGAACAGCGGGATGCAAATGGCGATCGCCACGGGGGTGCCAATGGCCGTGGAGGCGCCGATGTAGGCGGAGGGGTTGGCCGAGGGAATGCCGGCACGCAGGGTGGGCGGACCGGAGATGTCCGAGCTGGAGGCGGCGATCACCGCTAGCACCACCGCACCGCCGATGCTGAAGCCGGTGAGTTTGTGGATGATCAGACCAACGCCGAAGGCCAGGAAGCCGTGAACGATCGGGGTGATGAACGCATAGATGGCAAACCACTGGGCCACCTTGCGCAGTTCGTT
>JBEBCX010000104.1:0-5807 GCA_041157425.1 Cyanobacteriota bacterium
CAGCCCCATGCCCCTCGCCCTGGGAACCACCGCCGGCCGCAGCCTCCGGGGTCGGGTGCGGGTGCCGGGCGACAAATCGATCTCACACCGGGCGCTGCTGTTCGGGGCCATCGCCGAGGGGATCACCCGCATTGAGGGCCTGCTGCCGGCGGAGGATCCGCTCAGCACCGCCGCCTGCCTGCGGGCCATGGGGGTGGAGGTGTCGCCGATCGAAGCGGGCCAGCCGGTGCTGGTGCACGGGGTGGGGCTCGACGGCTTCCAGGAGCCCAGCTCGATCCTCGATTGCGGCAACTCCGGCACCACCATGCGCCTGATGCTGGGTCTGCTGGCGGGCCGCCGCGATCGCCATTTCGTGCTCACCGGCGACGACTCCCTGCGCCGCCGGCCGATGAAACGGGTGGGGGGCCCGCTGGCGGAGATGGGCGCCACCATCGCCGGCCGCCAGGGGGGCAACCTGGCGCCGCTGGCGATCCAAGGCCAGGCCCTGCGGGGCGCCGTGATCCGCACGCCCGTGGCCAGCGCCCAGGTGAAGAGTGCCCTGCTGCTGGCGGCCCTCACCGCCGAAGGGCCCACCACCGTGATCGAACCGGTGCAGAGCCGCGACCACAGCGAGCGCATGCTGCGGGCCTTCGGCGCCAACCTCAGCGTGGGCGGCAGCGGCAACACGGAGGTCACCGTGACCCCCGGCAGCCGCCTGCGGGGCCAGGAGGTGGTGGTGCCCGGCGACATCAGCTCCGCCGCCTTCTGGCTGGTGGCCGGCGCCATCACCCCCGGGGCCGACCTCACCGTGGAAAACGTGGGGCTCAACCCCAGCCGCACGGGCATCCTCGATGTGCTGGAGCAGATGGGGGCGGCCATCGAGGTGCTCAACGCCCGCGATGTGGCCGGGGAACCGGTGGGCGACCTGCGGGTGACCCACGGCCCGCTGCAAGCCTTTTCGATTGGCGCCGAGCTGATCCCGCGGCTGGTGGATGAGATTCCGGTGCTGGCGGTGGCGGCCTGCTGCGCCGATGGGGTGAGCCGCGTCAGCGGCGCGGAGGAGCTGCGGGTGAAGGAAACCGACCGCCTGGCGGTGATGGCGCGCCAACTGGGGGCCATGGGGGCCCGCATCGAGGAATTCAGCGATGGCATGGCCATCGAGGGGGGCGTGCAGCTGCACGGCGCCGCGGTGGACAGCGAAACCGACCACCGGGTGGCCATGAGCCTGGCGGTGGCGGCCCAGATCGCCAGCGGCGCCACGGCCCTGGAGCGGCCCGAGGCGGCGGCGGTGTCCTACCCCGGCTTCTGGGACGACCTGGAGCGGCTGCAGGCCTGAGCCCAGGGGCCAAAGCCGAAGAAAAGCTCGGCGCCGCGGCGCCAACTGCGGTGGCTGTCCAAGCTGGGGGAGACGGGCTCTGGCGCTGGTGATGCTGAAGGGCGTGCTGCGGGACTACGCCGCGTTTTTCTTCCGCAAGGGTCTGGCCCTGGAGGTGGCGATCGCCATGGTGATCGGCCAGCAGATCACGGACATCACCCGCTCCCTCAGCAACGACCTGCTGATGCCGCTGCTGATGCCCCTGCTGCATGCCGGCAACTGGCACCGCTGGTCGATCGCCTACTTCGACAACACGATCGAGTTGGGCAAACTGATCGACATGGGGCTCAACACCGTGATCACCGGCTTTGCCCTCTACCTGATCCTCAAGGCCACGGGCCGTGGCTCCCGGAGTGTCGACTGAAGGGGCCCTGCAGCCCCGCCGCACGGACGACGGCAGCTTCAGCCTGTTCAGCCCGGCGGTGGGGGAGGCGTTCCACAGCGGCCGCGGCGCCCTGGCCGAGGCGCGCAGCAAGTTTGTGGCCCCCGCGGCCCTGGAGCGCTGGGCCCCGGGCCAACGGCTGCGGGTGGTGGATGTGTGCGTGGGCACCGGCAGCAACAGCGCCGCCCTGCTGGAGGCCGTGGAGGCCGCGGGCCTGGAGCTGGACTGGTGGGGCCTGGAGCTTGACCGCGAACCGCTGCGGCTGGCCCTGGCGGATGGCGGCTTTTGCCGCCAGTGGCGACCGGCGGCCCTAGGGCAGCTGCAGGCGCTGTGCCAGGGGCCGCAGATGCTCTGGGGGGATGCACGGCAGCGGCTGCCGGAACTGATCGGCACCCGCCGGGGGCAGGTGGATCTGGTGCTGATGGATGCCTTCTCCCCCAGCCGCTGCCCGCAGCTGTGGAGCGTGGAATTCCTGGCGGGGCTGGCGGCACTGCTGGCGCCCCGGGGGCGGCTGCTCACCTACTGCAGTGCGGCGGCCGTGCGGCAGGGGTTGCGGCTGGCGGGGCTGGAGCTGGCCGCCATCGCGGCCCCCTCGGGGCTGCGGCAGCAGCGCAGCGATTGGAGCGGCGGCACCGCCGCCAGCCCCGGCCCCCTCACGGGCGATCCGCGGCTGCGGCCCCTGGGGCCGATGGAGCTGGAGCACCTGCGCACCAACGCCGCCGAGCCCTACCGCGACCCCAGCGGCCGTGCATCGCGCAGCACGATCCTGCAGGAGCGGCAACGGCGCCAGAGGGATCAACTGGCGGCCGGCGTTGTGGAGCCCACGGGCCAGTGGCGGCGCCGCTGGGGGCTGGAGAGCACCGCCAGGAACCCCCAGTAGATTCCGCCCCAGTTGCCCGTCCCCGCCGATGCTCGCCGTTGCCGTGTTGGCCGCCGGGAAGGGCACCCGCATGAAGAGTGCGCTGCCCAAGGTGCTGCAACCCCTGGCGGGCGCCACCCTGGTGGAGCGGGTGCTGGCCAGCTGCCAGAACCTCCAGCCCCAGCGGCAACTGTTGATCGTGGGGCACCAGGCGGAGCGGGTGGAGCAGGCCCTTGCGGGGGGCGGCGGCAGCTGCCCCCTGGAGTTTGTGCTGCAACAACCGCAGAACGGCACGGGCCATGCGGTGCAGCAGCTGCTGGAGCCCCTGGCGGGGTTTGAGGGGGAGCTGTTGGTGCTCAACGGCGATGTGCCCTTGCTGCGCGAGCAGACCATCACCGACCTGCTGGAGCAGCACCGCAGCAGCGGCGCCGCCGTGACCCTGCTCACCGCCCGCCTGGCGGATCCCACCGGCTATGGCCGCGTGTTCGCCGATGCCAGCGGCGCCGTCTCGGCGATCGTGGAGCACCGCGACTGCAGCGAAGCGCAGCGGGCCAACGATTTGATCAACGCCGGCATCTATTGCTTCAACTGGAAACAGCTGGCGGCGGTGCTGCCGCAGCTGAGCACCGACAACGACCAGGGGGAGCTGTACCTCACCGACACGGTGGCGATGCTCAGACCCGCCATGCACCTGGAGGTGGCGGATGCCGATGAGATCAACGGCATCAACGACCGGCTGCAGCTGGCCCAATGCGAGGCGGTGATCCAGGAGCGGCTGCGGCGCCATTGGATGGCGGAGGGGGTGACCTTCGTGGATCCGGCCAGCTGCACCCTCAGCGACGGCACCCGCTTCGGCCGCGATGTGGTGGTGGAGCCCCAGTGCCACTTCCGCGGGACGGCGGAGATCGGCGATGGCTGCCGCATCGGCCCCGGCAGCCTGATCGACAACAGCCGCCTCGGTGAGCGGGTGGAGGTGCTCTATTCGGTGGTGCGCGAGGCGGTGGTGGCGGCCGACTGCGCCATTGGCCCCTACGCCCAGCTGCGCCCCGGAGCCCAGCTGGCCCAGGGCTGCCGCGTCGGCAACTTCGTGGAGATCAAGCAGGCCCGCATCGGAGCCGGCAGCAAGGTGAACCACCTCAGCTACATCGGCGACGCCGAGCTGGGGGAGAACGTCAACGTGGGGGCCGGCACGATCACCGCCAACTACGACGGCGTCAACAAGCACCGCACCGTGATCGGCGCCGGCAGCAAAACCGGTGCCAACAGCGTGCTGGTGGCACCGATCCAACTGGGGGCCAACGTGACCGTGGGTGCCGGCTCCACCCTCACCAAGGACGTGCCCGCGGGCGCCCTGGCCCTGGGTCGCGCCAAGCAGCTGGTGAAGGAGAACTGGCAGGCGGGAAGCTAGGCGGCGGCCAGCGGCAGGCTCAGCTGACGCTGCCAGTCGACCAGCGGGCGATCCCAGCCATCCTCCAGGCGATGGGCGATCACGCAGGGCGCCTTGAGGCCCAGCTCGAAGCCGCGGGCCAGGGCGGTGAGCAACGGCTCCAGCGGCTCGTCGTTCTGCAGCACGTTGAGCATGCCGCCGAAGATCAACATCGCCGCCAGGGGCGAGCGGTTCTGGGCCAGGTTGAAGGCCTGCAGCCCCAGCTCGCCGGGGCCATCGGTGCCGAAGCCGGTGAGCACGTGCACGATGTCGTGGGTTTCCCGCAGGCGGTGCACCACGTAGTCCTGCGGCGACTGAATTGGCGTGGGGTCGATCAGGCTGGCGGGGCTGAGCCCCTGGCTGCGCAGCTGGTGGGCATACACATGGCCCAGGCTGCCGGCGGGCAGCTGCTCAAGGGCCTCCAGGTCGATCGGGGCGGGGCGCCACTGGCTCTGCACCAGCTCCGCCATCTGGGGGTTGGCCAGCAGATGGCGAAACATCTGCGCCGACATCGGACTGTTGCGCAGGCTGCCGGCCACCTTGAACACGCTGTCCAGGGAGCCGGGGTGCTTGAGGAACTCCGCCAGGCCCGCCACCATCCGCAGCGATTGCAGGCGGGCATCGAGGTTGAACAGCATCGGCGAGGGCGCAGGGGTCCGGGCCCCAGCTTGTCCACGGCCGGCGGGCCTGGCTACGGCAGCTGCGGCAGCAGCGGCAACAGGCGCTCGAGGGCCACGCCGCGGCTGGCCTTGAGCAGCACCACATCGCCCGGTTGCAGCCAGCTGGTGAGGGGATCGGCCGCCTGCTCCGGGCTGTCCACCACCGCCAACCGGGGCAGGGCGGCGGCGGCGGCGGCCATGGCCTCGGCCTCAGCGCCGCCACTCACCACCACCAGGCCATCGAGGCCGCGCTCCACCGCACGGTCCGCCACGGCGCGGTGCAACTCCACGCTGCGCTCACCCAACTCGAGCATGGTGCCCAGCACGGCAAAGCGGCGACCGGGCTGGCTGGCCAGCAAATCGAGGGCGGCCAGCACCGCCTCGGGGGAGGCGTTGTAGGTCTCGTCGAGCACGGTGAGGCTGCCCTGCTGCAGGCGGCGGTTGCGGCCGCCGGGCACCGCCACCTCCAGCTGCAGCAACTGGCTGAGGGGCACCCCCAGGTGCCGCGCCACGGCCACCGCCAACAGCAGGTTGCGCGCGTTGTGGCGCCCCTCCAGCGGCTGGCGCAGCTCCTCACCGTCCACCAGCAGACGGTCCCGATCGGGCTGCCAGTCGCCCAGCAGGTCTGCCCCATCGGAGCCGGGGTCGTCGCCCAGGGCCACCCGCAGGGTGCGGCCACCCCAGACGCGGGCCAGGGCGGCATCCAGCAGCGGATCGCCGGCGGGGATCACCACCACCCCATCGGGGGCCAGCTGGCTGGTGATCTCGCATTTGGCGGTGGCGATGGCCTCACGGCTGCCCAGGCGGCCGATGTGGGCGGTGCCGATGTTGGTGATCACCGCCACGGCGGGTTCGGCGGTGCGGCTGAGGCGGTCGATCTCGCCGAGGCCGCGCATGCCCATCTCCACCACCACCGCGCGGGTGGCGGCGTCCGCCTTGAGCAGGGTGAGGGGCACGCCGATGTCGTTGTTTTCGTTGCCACTGCTGGCCACCACGGGCCCCAGGGGGGCCAAGGCGGCGCGGATCAATTCACGGGTGGTGGTTTTGCCGGCGGAGCCGGTCACGGCCACCACGGCGGCATGGAGGCGACGACGGTGCAGCAACGCCACCTGTTGGTAGGCATTGAG
>JBEBCX010000105.1:0-5746 GCA_041157425.1 Cyanobacteriota bacterium
CGACCCCCAGGCGATCCCCACCCGGGCGGCCATCGCCGCCGCCAAGGGGGTGGTGGACAAGCTGATCGAGCGGCAGCGGCAGGAGCAGGGCACCTGGCCCGAAACCATCGCCTGCGTGCTCTGGGGCACCGACAACATCAAGACCTACGGCGAATCCCTGGCCCAGATCCTCTGGTTCATCGGCGTCAAGCCGGTGCCCGATTCCCTGGGCCGCGTCAACAAGCTGGAACTGCTTTCCCTTGAAGAGCTGGGCCGGCCGCGGATCGATGTGGTGGTGAACTGCAGCGGCGTGTTCCGCGACCTGTTCATCAACCAGATGGCCCTGATCGATCAGGGTGTGAAGATGGCCGCCGAGGCCGATGAGCCCCTGGAGATGAATTTCGTGCGCAAGCACGCCCAGGAGCAGGCGGAGAAGGAGGGCATCTCCCTGCGGGATGCCGCCACCCGGGTGTTCTCCAATGCCAGCGGCAGCTACAGCTCCAACGTGAACCTGGCGGTGGAGAACAGCACCTGGGAGGAGGAGAATGAGCTGCAGGAGATGTACCTCTCCCGCAAAACCTTCGCCTTCAACGCCGACAACCCCGGCGAGATGAACCAGAAGCGCGAGGTGTTCGAGTCGGTGATGAAAACCGCCGACGTGACCTTCCAGAACCTCGACTCCGCCGAGATCTCACTCACCGATGTGAGCCACTACTTCGACAGCGACCCCACCAAGCTGATCCAGGGCCTGCGCGACGACGGCAAAGCGCCGTCGAGCTACATCGCCGACACCACCACCGCCAACGCCCAGGTGCGCTCCCTGAGCGAGACGATCCGCCTCGACTCCCGCACCAAGCTGCTCAACCCCAAGTGGTACGAGGGCATGCTCAACAGCGGCTACGAGGGGGTGCGCGAAGTGGCCAAGCGGCTCAACTTCACCCTGGGCTGGAGCGCCACCAGCGGCGCCGTCGACAACTTCGTGTACGAGGAGGCCAACGACACCTTCATCAACGACCCGGAGATGCGCAAGCGGCTGATGGAGCTCAACCCCCACAGCTTCCGCCGCATCGTCGGCACCCTGCTGGAGGTGAACGGCCGCGGCTACTGGGAAACCTCCGACGAGAACATCCAGCAGCTGCAGGAGATCTACCAGGAGATCGAAGACCGCATCGAGGGCGTCAGCGAGGGCTGATCACAACGATCACCCCCCATGCCCACCGTTCTGCGTTCTGGGCCCTACAGGCTGTACTTCTACAGCCATGAACCCAACGAACCTCCCCACATCCACGTGGATCGCGGGGAGGCCAGCTGCAAGTTTTGGCTCTCGCCCGTGGCCCTGGCGAGCAACCTGGGCTTCAGGCCCAAGGAGCTGCGCACGATCGAAACGATCGTGATGGCCAATCTGAGTAGCCTGACCAAGGCCTGGAGGGAGTTTCATGGCTAACCCCGGCGAACGCATCCTCGATGTGCAGTGCTCGGAGGATGCCCTCTGCGTGGACCTTGCGGATGGGCGCAGCCTCTCCGTGCCGTTGGCCTGGTTCCCAAAACTGCTGCACGCCACGCCCGAGCAGCGGCAGCGCTGGGAACTGGCTGGAGCCGGCTTTGGCATCCACTGGCCCGAACTCGATGAAGACCTCAGCAGCGAAGGGCTGTTGCGCGGTGCGCCGGCATCCCGGCAACCGGCGACCCTGAGCTAATCGCCTCAGCCAATCGCCGCAGCCATGCGCGCCACCTGGGCGATGGGGCCCACGTCGTGGACGCGCAACACCCGGGCCCCCGCCGCCACCGCCAGGGCACACACCGAGGCGGTGCCCCAGAGGCGGGCGCGGGGGCGGGGTTCATTGAGCACCGCGCCGATGAACCGCTTGCGCGATGGGCCCACCAGCAGGGGATAGTCGGCGACGGCCTGAAGACCCCGCAGCAGCTGCAGGTTTTGCTCGGTGGTTTTGGCAAACCCCAGGCCCACATCCCAGATGATCTGCTCGGGCCGCACGCCGGCCGCCAGGGCCGCCGCGGTGGCGGCCTGCAGCTCGGCGCGCACCTCAGCCACCACATCGCCGTACACCGCCAGGCTGTCCATCGACTGGCTGGTGCCGCGGCTGTGCATCAGCACATAGGGGCAGCCTGCCCGGGCGATCAGCGGCAGCATCGCCGGATCCCGCAGGCTGCCGCCGGGGGCTCCGGCCGTGTGGTTGGCGCCGCGCACGTCGTTGATCCAATCGGCCCCCTCCGCCAGGGCGGCCTCCGCCACCGCAGCCTCGAAGGTGTCCACCGAAATCAGCAGCTGCGGATGCTCGCGGCGCAGGGGTTGCAGGGCCCGCAGGGCCGGCAGCAAGCGGCTGAGCTCCACCTCCGGGCCCACCATTGCGGCACCGGGCCGGGTGCTCTGGGCCCCGAGATCGAGCACCGCCGCCCCCTGGGCCAACATGCGGCGCGCCTGGCGCAGCACGGCCTCCACACCGTTGAGCCGGCCACCGTCGCTGAAGGAATCGGGGGTGAGGTTGAGCACCCCCATCACCAGTGGCCCCGGCGGGATCACACCGCCGCCACGGGCAGCTGGTAGTTGGCGATGCGGGCGAAGCCTTCGGGATCCAGGGAGGCGCCGCCCACCAGCACGCCGTCGATGTCGCTCTGGGCCATCAGTTGGTCGATGGTGGCGGGGTTCACCGAACCGCCGTACTGGATCACCACCTCGGGGTAGCCCACCCACTGGCGGATCAGGCCGCAGATGCGGTTGGCCTCAGCGGCTTCGCAGGTTTTGCCGGTGCCGATGGCCCAGATGGGCTCGTAGGCCACGATCAGGCGGGCGGGATCGAGCCCATCGACGCCCTGCTCCACCTGGCGGCGGATCACCCGCTCCGCTTCACCGGCCTCGCGCTGCGAATCGCTCTCCCCCACGCACAGGATCGGCACGATGCCGTGCTTCTGGGCGCTGCGGGCCCGCAGGTTGATCTGCTCGTCGGTTTCGCTGTAGTACTTGCGCGGCTCGCTGTGGCCCACGATCGCGTGGGTCACACCGTGCTCCAGCAGCATCGGTGCCGAGATCATGCCGGTGAAGGCACCCTTCTCCTGCCAGTGGATGTTCTGGGCGGAGATCTGCACGCCGCTGCCCTGGAGGGCGTTGCTGAGGGTGGCGATGGCGGTGAACGGCGGCGCCAGCACCACGCTGCGGCCGGCGGGCAGGTTGGCCACCAGGGGCTTGAAGGCGTCGGCAAAGGCCTGCGCTTCGGCGCAGGTCATGTGCATCTTCCAGTTGCCTGCGATGACGGCCTTGCGCACTGCGTCCAGGGGTTGATCAGCCCCTAAACCTAAAGGCTGTCGGTCACGACCACGGTTTGGCCCGCCAGTTCCACCCGGTCGCCGGGCTTGAGCTTGCGGCCGCGGCGGGTTTCCTGGAAGCCATTCACGCGCACCTCTCCCCCCTGGATGCGCATCTTGGCCTCGCCGCCGGTGCCCACCAGCGCTTGCCATTTGAGGAACTGATCCAGGCGGATCGGTTCGGCGGCGGCCGGACGCTCCAAAACAGCGCTGATAGCTTGCCCCGATGCTCGCACCCCCCTCAGCCGGCTTCCGTCGCCTGCTGCCGCTGCTGAACCCCTACCGCCCGGCCCTGCTGGCGGGGGGGCTGTGCATGCTCGTGTTTGTGGCCTGTTGGCCGCTGCTGGCCTGGCTGGCGGGGCAGTTGATCCCGGCCATCGGCGCCGGGGATTTCGGCCGCGTGCTGCAGGTGATCAGCCTGGCCCTGGCGGTGTTCATGCTGCAGAAAGTGGCCCAGTTCGGCCAGGACACCCTGCTGGCGGGGCCAGCGCTGCGGGTGAGCCAGGAGCTGCGCCGCGGCCTGTTTGCCCGCCTGCAGCGGCTGGATTTCGGCGTGCTGGAGAAACTCTCCGCCGGCGACCTCACCTACCGGCTCACCGAGGACGCCGACCGCGTCGGAGAGGTGATCTACAAAACGATTCAGGACACCACCCCCTCGGCCCTGCAGCTGGTGGTGGTGTTCGGCTACATGGTGTGGCTCGACTGGAAACTGTCGCTGGGCACCCTGCTGCTGGCGCCCCTGGTGGCGGTGCTGGTGAGCCTGTTCGGCGCCAAGGTGATGGGGGCGGCCGAAAAGAGCCAGAAGCAGGTGAGCGAACTGGCCTCCCTGCTGGGGGAAGCGATTGCCGGGCTGCCGCTGGTGCGGGCCTTCGCCGCCGAACCCTGGCTGCAGCAGCGCTTCGAAACCGAGATCGACCTTCACCGCCGCGCCCGCTACCGCACCCAGCGGCTGCTGGCCCTGCAATACCCGGTGGTGGGCTTCCTGGAGGCCGCCGGCATCCTGGCGGTGCTGCTGATGGGGGCCGCCCGCATCCAGAGCGGCGACCTCAACGGCCAGGGATTCAGCAGCTATGTGGCGGCCCTGCTGATGCTGATCGACCCCATCAGCCACCTCACCACCAACTTCAACGAATTCCAGCAGGGGCAGGCCTCGCTCAAGCGGCTGCGGCAGATCGAGCGCGAAGCGGTGGAGCCTCCCGATCGGCCCCACGCCCAGGCCCTCGGGCCGGTGGCCGGTGAGCTGGCCCTCGAGCAGGTGAGCTTCGGCTATGAGCCGGGCCAGCCGGTGCTGCGCGACCTCAGCCTGCAGGTGAAACCGGGGCAGGTGGTGGCCCTGGTGGGCCCCTCCGGCGCGGGCAAGAGCACCCTGTTTTCGCTGCTGCTGCGCTTCAACACCGCCCAGAGCGGCCGGGTGCTGCTGGATGGCCGCGACCTGGCGGACCTGCGGGCCAGCGAACTGCGCAAAGCAGTAGCGCTGGTGCCGCAGCAGAGCGCCGTGTTCTCCGGCACGGTGGCCGACGCCATCGCCTTCGGCCGCCCCGCCAGCCTCGAGCAGATCCAGGCGGCGGCGCGGCTGGCCAACGCCGATGGCTTCATCGAAGCCCTGCCGGAGGGCTACCAGGCGCGGGTGGAGGAGCGGGGCAGCAACTTCTCCGGCGGCCAGCTGCAACGGCTGGCCATCGCCCGGGCGGTGCTCGGCGATCCGGCGGTGCTGCTGCTGGATGAGGCCACCAGCGCCCTGGATGCCGAATCGGAGCAGGCGGTGCAGCGGGGCCTGGATCAGGCCATGGCGGGCCGCACCGTGCTGGTGATCGCCCACCGGCTCTCCACCGTGCAGGAGGCCGATTCGATCGTGGTGCTCGAGCAGGGCCGCATCGTGGACCAGGGCAACCACGACCTGCTGATCAGCCGCCCGGGCCGCTACCGCGACCTGTGCGAGCGGCAGCTGATCCGCGGCGCCTGAAGTCCCCATAACCTGGGGGCACGACCGTTCGGGCCATGAGCGAGCCGCCCTCCCCCACCCCGCCGCAGTGGGAATACCGGGTGATCCACATCAACGTGGACAACAGCACCCCGCCCAAGCCGCCCGACCCGCAGGTGGCCAGCCAGAAGCTCGGGGGCACCCTGAGCCCGGAGTTCATCAGCCGTGAATTCCCGCAGCAATACGGCCCGGAGCAGCGGGCCCAGGCGGCACCGAAACATCCGGCGGAGCAGCTGCAGCACTTCCTCAACCTGCTGGGCAAGGAGGGCTGGGAGATGACCACCACCGCGCAGGTGGGGCAGCTGCTGATGTTCTTCTTCAAGCGGCCCCTGCCGCTGGCGCCACCCCAACCCCAACCCCAGGCCACACCGGCGGCCGAGGCCCCCCAGAGCCCGTAGGCTGCCGCCGAAACGACCCCAACAGCCCCGCGACGCCGTGACCGACTCCGCCGCCCAGCAGCCCCCCGTG
>JBEBCX010000106.1:0-5734 GCA_041157425.1 Cyanobacteriota bacterium
TGTCCCAGTCGCTTGCGCTGCTGCCGCCGCCGCTTAGTCCGCCGCTGATGCCGAAGAAGGAAGCGTGCGCACCGCCACTGCCTTTCCCCGAGGAGCTCCCCTTGTTGGATTGCGTGTCGCTGAAACGGTTGCTGGTCGTGATGGTGCCAATGCCGACATCTTTGCAGAAGGATTTGGGGTCTTGGGCCATGGCGTTGCCGATGTGGGTGCTCATGGTTTCGCCTAGGCCGCTGCTGCCCACGGTGATGCTGTTGGCGGCTTGGCCGTAGTTGATGCGGTAGTCGCCGATGGTGGGGCGGAAGTTGAGCCCGTCGTTGGGAGCTGCAATAGCGGCGGGGGCCACCAGCGTGAGGCCGATCAGGTTGATCAGAATGTTGCGAGTGCGGTTGGTCATGGTTCGTCGTGGGTTGTGGATTGGGGAGAGTGGATCTCTCCGACGACGCCATGTTTCTCCGGCTCAGCGTTGCAGCCGATGACCTCGCTCAAGCAGGGCTGTGATCTTGGTCACGGCTCAGTTGGCTGGCCCCTTAAACCAGTTCAGGGTTCACAAAGAATGTGGATCCCGTGCTGGCTTCACAGTTAGCTGATGTGGGCGGTGAGCTGCTGGTAAACCGTGTTGCATTCGCCAGGGCGACATCCCCTGGGAAGTAGGCCCCGGTTCCTCGGCACACGTAGGTGTACGTCTTGCCAGCTGTCGTGCTGCTCTGCGGCAACTTGTTGGCCGGCACCACCAGCACATCGACGCCCCGCAGGCGTGGGAATGGAGTGCGTGAAGCGATCAGCCAATCCATGCCGGTGGTGGCCAGCAGGTTTTGCGGAGGCATGCCATAGAGCGCTTGGTAGGTCTTGGCGATGGCATGGCTCTCCGGCAGGAGGTTTTGGCCCTGCAGGTTGGCCTGGATCAATTGTCCGTAGCGCTCACGGCTCAGGGGAGCCTTGCTGAGCAACACGCCGTTGGCACCGATGCTGGCCACCTCGCCGGCTTTGATCAGTCCCTCAGACGGTCTGCTGGATTGCGTCAGCAGTCCCATCTCGGCGTCGTTAGTGGTGTTCGATCGCCCTCCGAAGGCCAGCTGCAGGGGCTGGCCGTTCTGCCATTGGCTGTTCAGCCAGGGGAGGGGGGAGGCGGTGCGACCGGGGCGCAGGTTGGGGTCGCGCACGAAGCTGCCCGCCGTGGCAAAGCGATAGCTCACCTGCCCGCCCACCACCGTGTTGAGCAGGTCGTCGTATTGGCCGTAGGCGCTGAGGTCCACCTGGTTCCCCACCGGCACATTCAGGCCAATCCGTCCGCCGCCGTAGTTGTTGCCGATGCCGTTGAGCACGTAGGGCGCCAACGCCAACTGCACGGCTCGATGTCCCAGGTTGGCCACGGGAATCGCCAGCTGGGCCATGGCGTAGCCCAGGCTGTCGTTGCAGGCGGCGATCGGGATGCCCCCCTGGGCTGACAGTTGCCAGCGGTTGCGTTCCCACTCGGCCCCCAGGGCCACCTGGGAGTGGAAGCAGCTGGGTTGCTGCCAGCCGTCGTAGCCCACCAGCAGGCCGGAGTTGGCCTGGTTGTTGGGGTCGAACCAGCGGTAGCCCACCTCGCTGCTGGCCCCCCAGAAGCCTCCGAAATTGCTGTTGGCCGTGGTGTACGAGTAGGCGAGTTTGCTGCTCTGCTCCTGCCAGAGGGGTGTGAAGAAGCTGAGGTTCCCCAGGATCAAGCCGGCCGCCTGCCCCAACCCGAGGCCACCGGCGTTGCTGCCGTAGGCACTGGAGCCCAGCCCCACCACGGGGCTGATGCTCGGATACCGCTGCAGGATGTCCTGGGGGCTGGCGGTGGAGGCCACCGCAGATGAGGCGTCGGTGAGTTCCGCTTCACCGGTGAGCACCGCCAGCTCGTAGGTCTGGTCGGGTTGCTTGCTCAGCACATAGGTGGTGCCCCGCACCCCCAGCACCTTGCTGCCCAGGCAGGCCCGCTCCGGGCCGTTGATCAGCACCGTGCCGGCGCTGAGCCGGAAGCACTCCTGGCCAAGGCGAATCTGGCTGTTGCGGCCCAGGAACCCCAGGGCGCGGCGGTCGAACAGGAGTTCGGTGCGGCTGTTGCCCGTGCTCAGGTTCTGGCCTTTGCCCGCCGTTTGATTGACCCGCGCCTGCTGGGCATCGATGTACACCTGCTTGCCATCCACGATCCGCCGGATCGTGGCGCTCTGGAAGGGAGCGGCCTGGGCGCCAAGGCTGAGGAGGCACAGCGCTGTGCTGAGGGCCAGTGCTCGATCTCGGCCCAGGCCCATGGGTGCTGCGCAATCACGCCCCTTTTAAGGCTTGTTGGCTGCGGGCGTGCTGCCCGGGGACGCTTTCCACCGCGAACACCCGCTGCCGCTGCTGCCCCCGGAGTTCCTGCTCCCCCAGGTCCTGCAGCGTCCAGCGTCCATCCAACAGCTCGGCCACGGCGGCGCTGAGCACCAGCCCATGGCCGCTGCGTTTGGCGAAGCTCTCCAGCCGGCTGGCGTTGTTCACGGCGTCGCCGATCACGGTGTAGTCCATGCGCGAGGCGGAGCCGATGTTGCCGCTGATCACCGGGCCAAAACTCAGGGCAATCACCTGCTGCCATGGCTCCAGGCCCTGCTCCTGCCAGCGTTGGTTGAGCCGATCGAGCCTCTGTTGGATGTCGATGGCCGCCTCCAGCGCCGCCTCCGCCTCCCGTTGATTGCCCCGATGCAGGGGCGCGCCGAACACCGCCAGGCAGGAGTCGCCGATGAACTTGTCGATGCACCCTCCTTGGGCGTGGATGGCGCCCACCAGTTCCCCGAAGTAGTGATTCAGGCGCTCGACCACCTCGAGGCTGCGTTGCTGTTGCCCCATGCGATGGGTGTAGGCGGTGAAGCCCCGAATGTCGGTGAGCAGCACCACCACCTCCGTCCGCTGCCCCCCCAGCAACGCATCGGCCTCCGCCGGTTGGTTGGCGATCTGGGCCGCAATGGCCGGTGAGAGGTAGCGCTCCAGGCTCATGCGCAGGCGTCGCCGTTGCCATTGCAACTGCACGGTGGCTTCGGCGCTGCTGACCACACCGGTCACCAGGCTCACGGCCGCCAGGGCGAACAGGCGCAGGCCTAAGGCCCATTGCGCTGTTGCGGCCACCGCCAGCAGCAGCCAACCCACGGCGATGGCGGTGCCCCAACCCAGGCGGGTGAGGGGGCGCTCCCAGCGACGCATGATGAGCCCAAGTCCCAGGCAAAAACCTCCCAGCAGCAGGCTCCAGAGGCGGGAGTGGGGCAGGACCAGCAGGGGGCGCCGCTCCAGCCGGTTGGCCATTTCCGTGGCGTGAATTTCCACCCCAGGCATGCCCTCTTGGCCACTCCAGGCGGTGAGGTGCAGGTCCTGAAACACCGCGGCCGTTGGACCAATCAGCACCAGCCGGTTGCGGAACACGCCGCGGCGGCAGAGGTCGGCGGCCCCTTGCGGCCGCAGCAGCGACCAGATCGGCACCGTCGGGATGGTTCGCGGCGGGCCATAGGGATCCAGCAGGGGGCGCCACCCCGGTGGTGGTTGCCACGCCGCGGCCCCATCCAGGCCGCCGGCCCTCAGGGTTGCCACCGCCAGGCTTGGGGGGGTCTGGGGCAGGCCGCTGCTGCGCAGCCGAGCCACCTGCAGGCTTGGCCATTCCCGCAGCGTGCCATCGGCATCGGGGTGACCGTTGAGCAGTCCCACCCCCGTGGGCCCTGCAGCCTGTTTCAGGGGGGGCAGTGGATCGTTGAGGCTGAGGCCCGCAACGGGGCCGCGGCTCTCCAGCACCTGGGCCCCCAGCACAATCCGGCCGGGATGGCGCTGAAGAACAGTGATCAGGCGTTGGTCATCGCTGGGGCCATGGCTGCTGGGGGTTTCGAACAGCAGGTCGATGGCCACCGCTTTGGCCCCGCAGCCAATCAGGGTGTCGGCCAGGTCTCCATAGACAGCCCGTGGCCAGGGCCAGCTCCCCAGGGCGCGGATGGCGGGGTCGGCGCTCAGGTCAGCGTTCTGGGCCTGCTGCAGGCTGAAGTCATCGATGGCCACGATCGCCAATGGCGGCGGAACAGCTCGCTTGCCGCGCCGTTCCTGGCTCCATTGCATCCATTGCAACTCCAGCCGCTCCCAGGCCGCCGGGCTCAGCCAACCGCTGAGGCTGACGCCGGCCGCCAGTGCCAGCAGCGCCGCGTGGCGCCGGAGCCGGTGGCCTGCGGGCCCCATGCGGATGCCAGATGGATGAGCACCATGGTGGGGTGTTCTTCCGCTGGGGCCAACCTCCTTGCCCTTGAGCCTTGCCCCGCAGACCCCCCTGGGGATGCTGCTGATGCTCGTGTTCGCGCATTTCGTGTGCGATTTCCCGCTGCAGAGCGACCGCATGGCCCTGGAAAAGCAGCCCGGTCGCGACCAGACCTTGGCCTGGGGGTGGTGGCTCTCCGCCCATGGCGCCACCCATGGCTTGGCGGTGGCCTGGATCAGCGGCTGGCCGCTGCTGGGGTTGTTGGAAGCCGTGGCCCATGCCCTGATCGATTGGTGCAAAGGGCGTTGGCGTTGGTCGATGGCCGTCGACCAGAGCTTGCACCTGGGTTGCAAGCTGGTTTGGGTTTCGCTTTGGCTCCATGGCTGACACCAACCAGCTCACGCCACAGCAGCTGCAGGGTTGTTCCCTGTTCGCCGAGCTCAGCGATGCCGCCTGTGAACGGCTGTTGGATCGCCATCGCTGCAGCAGCCATGCGGCGGAGCAGGTGTTTGTGATGGAGCAGGACTGGGGTGAATCGCTGTTCGTGCTGTTGAGCGGCATCGCCAAGGTCCGCACCTACACCGCCGATGGGGAAGAGGTGGTGATGTCGCTGTTGGGGGAAGGGGAGGTGTTCGGCGAGATGGCGGCCCTGGATGGGGCCCCGCGTTCGGCCGATGTGGTGGCGCTGACGCCGGTGCGGGTGGCCAAGTTGCGGGCGGAACCGTTCAGTGGGCTCCTCAAGCAGGATCCCGGGTTGGCGTTGGCCGTGGCCCGTTTGGAGGCCACCCGCCTGCGGGATCTGAATCAACGCTTTGCCATCGGTGCCAGCGACGCCACCACCCGTCTGCTGGCGGCCCTGGCGTATCTCGCCCGCAAGAGTTCGTCGGCCAATGCGGTGCAGGCGGTGATTCCGGCCTTGGCGCAACGGGAGCTGGCGGTGCTGGCGGGGTTGGCCCGGGAGACCGCGTCCCGCACCCTGAGCAAGCTGCGCAGCCGCGGCACCGTTGAGGAGGTGGAGGGTGCCCTGCGGCTGGCGGATCTGCAGCCGCTGATCAAGCGCGGCCTGATGCCCGCTGGCTGACCAGGGCACAGCAGGGCCGGTTGATCAGAGCATTGGCACGGGTGTGGGTGCTGTCCATGGGCTCGAGCACGGTGCTGAGCACCATGCCGTCGTTGATGGCTTCCAGCACCAGCAGGCTGCCGAGCATCACGACTTGGAAGGTCCAGTGGTCAAAGCCGGGAAGGGTGAAGGTCATGGGTGGTCTCCTGAGCTGTGTTCACCCTCGCCGCGGTCCATGGCTGG
This sequence comes from Cyanobacteriota bacterium, assembly GCA_041157425.1. GTDB lineage: Bacteria > Cyanobacteriota > Cyanobacteriia > PCC-6307 > Cyanobiaceae > Vulcanococcus. The sequence continues at coordinate 5,526 of JBEBCX010000106.1, forward strand.
GCCGATGACGGGGATCAGCGGGACCTGTGACCTTGCTCACAGGGGTGCGCTGCTGCCGCAGCTCGTGGCCAGATGGGCGGCCACCAGGGCGTTGAGGTGTTGCTCCCCCAGCTCCAGCAGCAGCTGATCGCAGACGTCGCTGTAGCGCGCCCCGTGGTGCTCCTCCAGTCGCAGGATCACCCACCAGCCTTCGAGTTTTCTGGGGGCCC
>JBEBCX010000107.1:0-5726 GCA_041157425.1 Cyanobacteriota bacterium
TCCATGTTCAGCAGCTTGGCCGACTCGCTTTCGGTGAGCTTCTGCACCGGCACGCCGGTCCAGGAGGCCACGATCTGGGCGATGTCCTCCTCGGTGACCATCGGCATGCGGTCGTCATCGGCGCCGGCCGCTGCGGCTGGGGTTGCGGTGGCCGTTGCCGTGGCGGTTGCCGTTTCGGTAGTGGCGGCCGTGGCGTCAGCCTCGGCCTTGGCGGCCTCCGGCTCCTCCTTGCGGCTCTGCAGGATCGTGCGGATCTGGTCGCGCAGCTCCACTTCCTTGTCGCGCAGTTCACCGGCCTTGGTGAAGTCCTGCTCGCGAACGGCGTCCTCCTTCTCCTTCTGGATCTGGCGCAGCTGCTTGTCGATCTCCTTGGCCGCCGGCGGCAGCTTGGAGTTCATCAGGCGCACGCGGCTGCCGGCCTCGTCGATCAGGTCGATGGCCTTGTCGGGCAGGAAGCGATCGGAGATGTAGCGGTCGCCCAGGGTGGCGGCGGCCACCAGGGCCTCATCGGCGATCTTGAGGCGGTGGTGCGCCTCATAGCGCTCCTTCAGGCCCCGCAGGATCTCGATGGTGTCGTCCACGGAGGGCTCGCCCACCTGCACCGGCTGGAAGCGGCGCTCCAGGGCCGCATCCCGCTCGATGTGCTTGCGGTACTCATCAAGGGTGGTGGCGCCGATGCACTGCAGTTCGCCGCGGGCCAGGGCCGGTTTGAGGATGTTGGCGGCGTCGATGGCCCCTTCGGCGGCGCCGGCGCCGATCAGGGTGTGCACCTCGTCGATCACCAGGATCACGTTGCCCGCGCCCCGGATCTCCTCCATGATTTTTTTGAGGCGCTCCTCAAACTCACCGCGGTACTTGGTGCCGGCCACCAGCAGGCCGATGTCGAGGGTGAGGACGCGCTTGTCTTCGAGGATGTCGGGCACATCACCGGAGTTGATGCGCTGGGCCAGCCCCTCGGCGATGGCGGTTTTGCCCACGCCGGGTTCGCCGATCAGCACCGGGTTGTTCTTGGTGCGGCGGCCCAGGATCTGGATCACCCGCTCGATTTCGTGCTGGCGGCCCACCACCGGGTCGAGCTTGCCGTCGGCCGCCTGCTGGGTGAGGTTGCTGCCGAATTCATCCAGGGTGGGCGTCTTGGTGGAGCCCTTGCCGCCGCCGCCGCCGCTGGCCACCTCGGCGGTTTCGCCCAGCATGCGGATCACCTGGGTGCGCACCTTGGCCAGGTCGACGCCGAGGTTCTCCAGCACCCGGGCCGCCACCCCTTCGCCCTCGCGAATCAGGCCCAGCAGCAGGTGTTCGGTGCCGATGTAGTTGTGCCCCAGCTGGCGCGCTTCCTCCAGCGACAGCTCCAGCACCCGCTTGGCCCGAGGCGTGAACGGGATCTCCACCGCCACAAACCCGGAGCCGCGGCCAATGATCTTCTCCACCTCAACGCGGGCGTCCTTGAGGTTGACCCCCATCGACTTGAGCACCTTGGCGGCCACGCCGGTGCCCTCACCGATCAGCCCCAGCAGGATCTGCTCGGTTCCCACGAAGTTGTGGCCGAGGCGGCGGGCCTCCTCCTGGGCCAGCATGATCACCTTGATGGCCTTCTCGGTAAACCGCTCGAACATGGGGCGGGACCACGCGCATGTGTCCCCAACCTATCAGGGTTGGATGGGTGTGTGTGGTGCAGCGCTCACCAGGGTCAAAACCGTTGCTGCAGCAGGGAATTGCCGGCCTGATTTCAACAATTCAGCCGCCAAAGAATTTCGGTTGTTCGCATCAGGAATGGGCGGCAATCCGCACCCCCTGCGCATCGTGTAACCGCCGCCATTGGACCAGAGCATCGTCTCCGTTTCGGTAGTAGGCGCGACGGATGCCCGCGGTGCTGAATCCGCAGCGGCCGTAGAGCGCCAGGGCGGCGGCGTTGCTGGCGGCCACCTCCAGGGTGGCGTGGGCCGCCCCCAGGGCCGCCGCCTGCGCCAGCAGCAGCTCCAGCACCTGCCGGCCCAGGCCCTGGCGCTGTTGGGCCGGCTCCACCGCCAGGGCGGTGATGTGCAGCTCATCCACCACCAACCAACCGCAGGCCAGGGCCACCAGGGCATCGCCCTGGAGCAGCCCCCAGCAGGGGCGGCGGGGGTCCTCCAGCTCGCGCTGCCACTGCTCGGCGGTCCACAGCCCCCCGAGGGCCCGTTGATCCAGATCCACGCAGGCCTGCAGCTGCTCCAGGCCCAGGGCCTGGGCGTGCGCCGCAGGGGGGGAGGGGGGCACGGCAGGCGCCGCAGGGGGTCTCCCTAGGATCGCCCGATGACCAGCACCCCCTCCGTCGCCGTGGCCCTGCGGCCCTACGAAGCCGGGCGCGACAGCGCCAGCCCCAACCGCAACCTCACCCCCGTCACCACCGGCCTCGATCCGGAGGGGCGGCTGGTGGTGGGCGGATGCCTGTTGAGCGACCTGGCCCGCCGCTACGGCACACCCTTGTATGTGCTGGATGAGGCCACCCTGCGCGGCACGGCCCAGGCCTACCGCCACGCCCTGGCCAGCCACTACCCCGGAGCCGCCTTGGCCCTGTACGCCTCCAAGGCCAACAGCAGCCTGGCGATCACCGCCGTGGTGGCCGATGAGGGCCTGGGGCTCGATGCGGTGTCGGCCGGGGAGCTGCTCACCGCCGTGCAGGGGGGCATGCCGCCGGAGCGGATCGTGTTCCACGGCAACAACAAGAGCGCTGAGGAGTTGCGCCTGGCGGTGGAGCTGGGCGTCACCGTGGTGGCCGACAACTGGCTCGACCTGGAGCAGCTGGAGGCCCTTCAGCTCAGCCAGCCGGTGCGGCTGATGCTGCGCTTCACCCCGGGCATTGAGTGCCACACGCACGAGTACATCCGCACGGGCCACCTGGACAGCAAGTTCGGCTTCGACCCCGACCAGCTGGAGGCGGTGCTGCAGCACCTCAAGGGCTGCGCCTGGGCCCAGGTGAGCGGCCTGCATGCCCACATCGGATCGCAGATCTTCGAGCTGCAGCCCCACCGCGACCTGGCGGCGGTGATGGCCGATGCCCTCAAGCTGGCCCGCGACCTGGGCCACCCGGTGAGCGACCTCAACGTGGGCGGCGGCCTGGGCATCCGGTATGTGGAGAGCGACGATCCGCCGTCGATCGAGGCCTGGGTGCGCACCGTGGCCGAGGCGGTGGCCGCCGCCTGCCAGGAGCGGGGCCTCGACCTGCCGCGGCTGCTGTGTGAGCCGGGCCGCTCCCTGGTGGCCACCGCCGGGGTGACCCTCTACAGCGTGGGCAGCCGCAAGCAGATTCCCGGCATCCGCACCTACCTCTCGGTGGATGGCGGCATGAGCGACAACCCGCGGCCGATCACCTACCAATCCCGCTACACGGCCGTGCTGGCGGATCGCCCTGAGGCCGAGGCCACGGACACGGTGACCCTGGCGGGCAAGCACTGCGAATCCGGCGACGTGCTGCTCAAGGACCTCGCCCTGCCCCCCGCCACCACCGGCGATGTGCTGGCCGTGTTTGCCACCGGCGCCTACAACGCTTCGATGGCCTCCAACTACAACCGCATTCCGCGGCCGGCGGCGGTGCTGGTGCACGACGGCCAGGCGGAGCTGGTGCAGCGCCGCGAGCAGCCAGAGGAACTGCTGCGCTACGACGTTCTGCCCGAACGGCTGCGGCCGGTACCCTGAATCCAGACGCGGCGGTGGTGCAGCGGTGGGGGGCGTGTTCGGCTTGATCCAGCTGGGGGTGGTGCTGGATCTGCTGTTGGCCACAGCCCTGGGCATGGTGCTGCTGGCGCGGGTCAATGAACCCCGCACCCTCTGGTTGTTGCGCGGCTACCTCACCCTGGTGGCGGTGGCCTGGGTGGTGCAGCGCTACGCCAACCTGCCGCTCACCAGCAAGCTGATCGATGCGCTGGTGATGGCCTGCAGCCTGGCCCTGGCGATCCTCTGGCAGGGGGAGCTGCGGCGCCTGATGGAGCTGCTGGGCACGGGCCGCCTGGATGTGCTGTTCGGCAGCCAGCGGGCCAACAAGCTGGCCTCCGGGTCGGTGGCGGTGCTCAGCGAAGCGGCGGGACGCCTGTCGCAGCTGCGCCGCGGCGGCCTGATCGTGGTGGATCTGGGCAGCGACCTGCGCCCCGAAGACTTCCTCAACCCCGGCATCGCCCTCGACGCCCAGCTGTCGGTGGACCTGCTGCTCAACCTGTTTGCCCTCGACACGCCCCTGCACGACGGGGCGGTGCTGGTGAAGGGCAACCGGATCCTGTCGGCGGGGGTGATCCTGCCCCTCTCGCGCCAGGGGCTCAACCGCTTCGGCACCCGCCACCTGGCGGCCCTGGGCATCACCGAACGCTTCGACCGCTGCCTCTGCATCGTGGTGTCGGAGGAAACCGGCACCCTGTCGCTGGCCCGCCAGGGGCGCCTGGAGCGGCCGATCACCAGCAGCCGCCTGCAGGAGCTGTTGGCCGAGGCCCTGGCCCAGGGCCTCAAGCCAGGTGCCAAGGCGGCTGGGCGTAGCGTGGCCGTCGACACGGCTGACCCGCTCGCATGAGTCGCTCCCTGGCGACCACCACCACCGTTCAGGGCAACCGACCCTCGCGCTGCCTGCTGCCGGCTGGCCTGGATCCCGCCAGGCTGCCGGCCCATGTGGCGGTGATCATGGATGGCAACGGCCGCTGGGCCAACCAGCGCAAGCTGCCGCGGGTGATGGGCCACCGCGAGGGTGTTGAGGCGCTGAAGCGCACCCTGCGGCTCTGCAGCGACTGGGGCATCGGGGCCCTCACCGCCTACGCCTTCTCCACCGAAAACTGGAGCCGCCCGGGGGAGGAGGTGAGCTTCCTGATGGCCCTGTTCGAGCGGGTGTTGGCGCGCGAGCTGCAGGCGCTGGAGCAGGAGCAGGTGCGCATTCGCTTCCTGGGGGATCTGGAGCAGCTGCCGGAGGGGCTGCAGCAGCTGATCGCCGATGCCACCGCCCGCACCGCCGCCAACACCGGCATTCACTTCAACGTGTGCACCAACTACGGCGGCCGCCGTGAGCTGGTGCGGGCCGCGCGGCTGCTGGCCCAGCAGGTGGCCCGCGGTGAGCTGGATCCGGCCGACATCGATGAGGCCGCCTTCGCCGCCCAGCTGCACACCAGCGGTGAGCGCGACCCCGACCTGCTGATCCGCACCAGCGGCGAGCAGCGCATCAGCAACTTCCTGCTCTGGCAGCTGGCCTACGCCGAGCTGCACATCACCGATGTGCTCTGGCCCGATTTCGACGAGGCGGCCCTCACCGCCGCCCTGCTCGACTACCAGAACCGCCAGCGCCGTTTCGGCGGTGTGGAGTCGGGTCTGACCTGACCGTTCGCCATCTCCTCCCCTCGCCCCCTTCCCCGGAGCGCCCGCCCCTTGACCGCCTCCCCGCTGCAGCTCCGCCACGACTGGAGCACCGCCGAGATCCAGGCGCTGCTGGAGCTGCCGCTGATGGAGTTGCTGTGGCGGGCCCAGGCGGTGCACCGTGAGGCCAACCCCGGCTACCGCGTGCAGCTGGCGTCGCTGTTGAGCGTGAAAACCGGGGGCTGCGAGGAGGACTGCGCCTATTGCCCCCAGTCGATGCACAACAGCAGCGACGTGACGGGCCGCCCGGAGCTGGAGGTGGAGCCGGTGCTGGAGCGGGCCCGGGCCGCCAAGGCCGCCGGTGCCCATCGCTTCTGCATGGGCTGGGCCTGGCGCGACATCCGCGATGGCGCCCCCTTCGACGC
>JBEBCX010000108.1:0-7916 GCA_041157425.1 Cyanobacteriota bacterium
CCTGCAGGTGATCGGCGGCGGCCATGCAGGCCCGATGGGATCAGGCGGATTCCTGTTGGGCGGCTTCGCTGCCGGGCAGCGCCAGCACCTTGGCTTTGGTGCGCTCTTCCACCAGCTCACGGGTGATGGTGAAGCTCTTGGTGCTCTTGTCTGAGGGCAGGTCGTACATCAGATCGAGCATCAGCTCCTCCACAATCCCGCGCAGGGCTCGGGCACCGGTTTTGCGGCGGTGGGCTTCGGCGGCGATCGCCTCCACCGCGCCGGGCTCGAAGTCGAGGCGCACGTCGTCCATGCTCAGCAGGGTCTGGAACTGCTTCACCAGGGCATCCCGCGGTTCGGTGAGGATCGCTTCGAGGGCATGGGTGTCGAGCGGTTCAAGCACCGCACTCACCGGCAGGCGGCCGATGAACTCGGGGATCAGGCCGTACTTCACCAGGTCGTCCGGCTCCAGGTTGCGCAGCACATGGGCCGCCTGCTGGTCCTTGCTGTGGCGGCTGCGGCCGCGGCCCCCCTCGGGGATGAAGCCGATGGCGTTGCGGCCCAGGCGCCGTTGCACCACGTCCTCCAGCCCCACAAAGGCACCGCCACAGATGAACAGGATCTGGCTGGTGTCGATCTGAATGCAGTCCTGGTAGGGGTGCTTGCGGCCGCCCTGGGGCGGCACGTTGGCCACGGTGCCCTCCAGCAGTTTGAGCAGGGCCTGTTGCACCCCTTCGCCGGACACATCGCGGGTGATCGAGGGGTTTTCGCTCTTGCGGGCGATCTTGTCGATCTCGTCGATGTAGATGATGCCGCGCTGGGCCTGGTCCACATCCAGGTCGGCCTTCTGCAGCAGGCGCAGCAGGATGTTCTCCACGTCCTCCCCCACGTAGCCCGCTTCGGTGAGGGTGGTGGCGTCGGCCACGGCGAACGGCACGTCGAGCAGTTCGGCCAGCGTCTGGGCCAGCAGTGTTTTGCCGCAGCCGGTGGGGCCGATCAGCATGATGTTGCTCTTGTGCAGCCGTGTGGCGGTCTGGCTGGTTTCGCCCTTGCCGTCCCCCTGCCAGGCCAGCCGTTTGTAGTGGTTGTAGACCGCCACCGACAGCACCTTCTTGGCCTCCTCCTGGCCCACCACCTGGGCGTCGAGGTGGGCTTTGATCTCCCGGGGTTTGGGGATTTCCGCCAGGGTGGGGGCGGGCTTGCTGGCCTTCTTGGCCGGGGCTTTGCCCTTGGCTTCAGCGCTCTGGCGGCCGCCGGAGCTGCCCTGGCCCTCCACCAGTTCTTCGTCGAGGATCTCGTTGCAGAGATCGATGCACTCGTCGCAGATGTAGACCCCGGGGCCGGCGATCAGCTTGCGCACCTGGTCCTGCGATTTGCCGCAGAACGAGCACTTCAGGTGGGCATCGAACTTGGCCATCGGGCGGGTCGGCGACGAGGTGGCTGGGGAGCCGTTGGGGGAGCCTCTGGAGAGGTGGGGCTGTGGGCCCGAAACTCCAGGATCGACCCGATCCCTCGCTTCGTCAGCCGTCCTTAAGGATCAAACCGGGCTGCCGTCGGTGACGACGCGGTCGATCAGGCCGTATTGAACCGCTTCCGCCGGGGAAAGGAAGTAGTCGCGGTCGGTGTCTTCCGCGATCTTCTCCAGGGGCTGGCCGGTGTGTTCCGCCAGCAGGCCGTTGAGGGTGTCCTTGAGGAACAGGATCTCCTTGGCCTGGATCTCGATGTCCACCGCCTGGCCCTGGGCGCCCCCCAGGGGTTGGTGGATCATGATCCGGGCATTGGGCAGGGCCAGCCGCTTGCCCTTGGTGCCGCCGGAGAGCAGGAAGGCCCCCATCGAGGCGGCCAGGCCGTAGCAGATGGTCACCACATCCGGCGCCACCTGCTGCATGGTGTCGTAGATGGCCAGGCCCGCGGTGACGGAGCCGCCGGGGGAGTTCACGTAGATCTGAATGTCCTTCTCGGGGTCTTCGGCCTCGAGGAACAGCAGTTGGGCCACCAGGGCGTCGGCCACCTGGTCGTCGATGCCGGTGCCTAGAAAAATGATGCGCTCGCGCAGCAGGCGCGAATAGATGTCGAAGGCCCGGTCGCCGCGGCCCGACTGCTCCACCACCGTCGGCAGAACGCCAGGGGCGGCCACCGGGGCCCCCTGCCAGCGGTTGTGGATGGGGTGGGGGGTGCTGGCGTTGATCACGCGGGCAGGGCGGGGCTCAGTCGGGCCAATCTATGGGGATCAGGCTTCGCTGGTGGCAGCCTTCTTGCTGCTGGCTTTCTTGGCCTTCGGCTTGGCGTCGGCCTTGGCCTCGCCCTTGGCGTCGCCGGCGGCCTCGGGGGCCTTTTCGGTGATGGTGCTGTGGCTCTCCAGCCAGCCCAGCAGCTTGTCGCGCATCAGGTCTTCCTGCACCGCTTGACGCAGGCGGGCGGGGTCGATGCGGGAGCTGTCGCTGATGCCGCGGCTCAGTTCCTTCACCTTGGCCTCGATCTCACCGGCCTCCAGTTCGATGGCCTCGGCCTTGGCCAGGGCCTGCAGGGCCAGGCTGCGCTTCAGGCGCTGCTCCGCCTCGGGCCGGGAGGTCTCCCGCAGGCTCTGGATCAGCTGAGGCGTGAACAGCTTTTTCACGTCCATGCCCTGTTGGGCCAGTTGGCCGGCGGTCTGCTCCAGCAGCGACACGATTTCCTGCTGCACCAGGGTTTCGGGCAGTTCCACCTCCAGCTGCTCCACCAGGGCCGCCAGCAGGGCGTCGTGGCGGTTGGAGCGGTTGCGGCGTTCGGCGTCCTCCTTGAGGCGCTCCTCCAGATCGGCCCGGAGCTCCGCCAGGGTCTGCTTGTCGCTGGCCTGCTGGGCGAAGGCGTCGTCGAGGGCGGGCAGTTCGCGGGTCTTCAGCTCCGTGAGGCTGATCTCAAAGCTGGCCTTGCGGCCCGCCGCATCGTCCTGGGGGTAGTCGTCGGGGAACTGGCAGGCCACGGTCTTCGACTCGCCGGGCTTCATGCCCAGGATCCCCTCCACAAACCCGGGGATCATGCGGCCGTCCTCCAGCTCCACCTCCATGGCGTCGGCGCTGCCGCCGCTGATGGCCTCGCCGTTGTCGGCGTAGGTGCCCTGGAAGCTGATCACGGCCACATCGCCGCTGGCGGCGGCGCGCTTCTCCACGGGCACGAGGGTGGCCAGCTGGCGGCGCGATTGCTCGATCAGTTCATCCACGCGGCCGGCGTCGTAGGCCACGGTTTCGGCTTCCGCCTTGAGCCCCTTGGTGCTCTTGAGGCTGGGGGTGGGTTGCACATCCAGCTCCAGGGTCAGGCTGAGGTCTTTGCCGGGCTCGAAGCGCTCCAGCAGGGCCTCAAACCCACCATCCACGCTGGGTTGGCCGATGGCGGCGATCTCCGCCTGCTGCAGGGCATCGCGGAAGACGCTGTCCACCAGGTCTTCGAGGGCCGTGGCGCGGATCCGCAGGGGGCCGAGCTGCTGCACGAGCACCGCCCGGGGCACCTTGCCCTTGCGGAAGCCGGGCAACTTGATGCTGCGGCTGAGCTTCTCCAGCGCCTGGTCGTGGCTGGTTTGGGTGCGGCCGGCGGGCACGGCGATCTCCACCGCCAGGCGGCTGCCGGGGCGCGGGCTGGTGCTGACCTTCAGGTCGGCCTTGCCGGCGGCTGCCTTGCTGGCGGCGGGTTTGCTGGCGGTGCTGGCGGCAGGGCTCATGGAGGCTGGGGCTTGCGGATGGAAACCGATGGGCCGAACCGATTCGGCGTCGACTCGGCCGGGCAGCCCCCAATCCTATGGATCGGCAGGTTCGGTGATCCCGCGGGTCGTCAGAGCGGGCATGGCCACGTAAGGTGGCCCACAAGAACAAGTGACCTGAAGACGCCCGCAGCGCGACCCGGTTGGCCGATGCCATCCCGGTCACGCTCAGCTTTCCGCAGGTTGCATCGGCCGACGGCGTTCAGCCCGGCCCCGACAGCGATCACCGCTCCCGTCTTGCTCCATCGGTTCTGATTCGTTTTTTCCCCGCCCGTTCGTTTTCCGTTCATCCGTTGACCAGTCGTCCGTTGACCAGCTCCGCGCACCGTTCCGACGCCAACCCTGAGTTCAGCCGCCCCCTGCCCCAGCGTCCCCTGCACGTGGCGGTGCTGGGTGCCACTGGAGCGGTGGGCCAGGAGCTGCTGGCGCTGCTGGCCGAGCGCAACTTTCCGGTGGGCCGGCTGACGCTGCTCGCCTCGCCGCGCTCCGCCGGCCAGACCGTGCCGTGGAACGGCCAGACCCTGACCGTGGAGCCCGTCAGCGCTGAGGCCTTCAACGGGGTGGATGTGGTGCTGGCCTCCGCCGGGGGATCCGTGTCCAAGCAGTGGGCTCCGGTGGCCGCCGCGGCCGGCGCGGTGGTGATCGACAACTCCAGTGCCTTCCGCCTCGATGCCGATGTGCCCTTGGTGGTGCCCGAGGTGAATCCCCAGGCGGCCTTCACCCACAACGGGGTGATTGCCAACCCCAACTGCACCACGATCCTGATGACCCTGGCGCTGGCCCCCCTGGCGGCCCGGCGGGCGCTGCGCCGGGTGGTGGTGAGCACCTATCAATCCGCCAGCGGTGCCGGCGCCCGCGCCATGGAGGAGCTGCGCGACCTCAGCCGCACCGTGCTGGAGGGGGGTGAGCCCCAGAGCAGCGTGCTGCCCCACTCCCTGGCCTTCAACCTGTTTCTGCACAACTCCCCCCTGCAGGCCAACGCCTACTGCGAGGAGGAGCTGAAGATGCTCCATGAAACCCGCAAGATCATGGGCCTGCCGGATCTGCGGGTGTCGGCCACCTGTGTGCGGGTGCCGGTGCTTCGGGCCCATTCCGAGGCGATCAACATCGAATTCGTGGAACCCTTCCCCGTGGAGGAGGCCCGGGAGCTGTTGGCCAAGGCCCCCGGTGTGGAGCTGATCGAAGACTTCGCCGCCAACCGCTTTCCGATGCCCACGGATGTCACCGGGCGCGATCCGGTGGCGGTGGGGCGCATCCGCCAGGACCTGAGCGAACCCAACGCCCTGGAGCTGTGGCTCTGCGGCGATCAGATCCGCAAGGGGGCTGCCCTCAATGCGATCCAGATCGCTGAGCTGCTGCTCGACCCCAGCGCCGCCTGCGCCCCGGCGCCGGCTTGCTCCTCCGCCGGTGCCGCCTGAGCCATGGCCCCTGCTCCCCTGACCCCTGGCACTGCCTCACCCGCCCCCTTCGGCCGGGTGCTGACGGCCATGGTGACGCCATTTGGCCCCAGCGGCGCCGTGGATCTGGAGCTGGCGGCCCGGCTGGCGGTGCACCTGGTGGACCACGGTTCCGATGGCCTGGTGCTCTGCGGCACCACCGGCGAATCCCCCACCCTCAGCTGGGATGAGCAGCACCAGCTCTTTTCCGCCGTGAAGGCGGCCGTGGGCAGCCGGGCTCATCTGCTGGCGGGCACCGGCAGCAACTGCACCGCTGAGGCGGTGGAGGCGGTGCAGGAGGCCGCCGCCCTGGGGGCCGATGGTGCCCTGGTGGTGGTGCCCTACTACAACAAGCCACCCCAGGAGGGCCTCGAGGCCCATTTCCGGGCGGTGGCCGCGGCGGCCCCCCAGCTGCCGCTGATGCTCTACAACATCCCCGGCCGCACCGGTTGCAGCCTCAGCCCGGAGACCACCGCCCGGCTGATGGACCAGCCCAATGTGGTGAGCTTCAAGGCCGCCAGCGGCACCACCGAAGAGGTGAGCGCCCTGCGGGCCGCGCCAGCCACCTGGCCGGTGACCACATCCAACGGCTGGTGCAGGCCTTCCTGGCCGGCGATCAGGCCACGGCCCTGGCGGTGCACGAACAGCTGTTGCCCCTGTGCAAGGCCCTGTTCTGCACCACCAATCCCATCCCCGTGAAAGCGGCCCTCGAGCTGGCCGGCTGGCCGGTGGGTGCCCCAAGACTTCCCCTTCTCTCCGCCTCCAACGACGTGCGCGATCGACTCAATTCCGTGCTGGCAGCCCTGCGTCCTACATGACGCCAAGGCCCCTCAGAGCGCCGGGTTCGGTGATCTGACAACAGCTCCGACGACGTTTTCTTTTTTCCCTGTACCCCGGCTGCGCCGGAACACCCCTTCTGAATGACGAACCAAGCCAAACAACCCTGCCTGAAGGTCATCCCCCTCGGTGGCCTGCACGAGATCGGCAAGAACACCTGTGTGTTCGAGTACGGCGACGACATCATGCTGGTGGACGCCGGCCTGGCCTTCCCCAGCGATGGCATGCACGGCGTCAACGTGGTGATGCCGGACACCAGCTATCTGCGCGAAAACCAGAAGCGCATCCGCGGCATGATCGTGACCCACGGTCATGAAGATCACATCGGTGGCATTGCGCACCACCTCAAGAACTTCAACATCCCCGTGATCCATGGGCCGCGCCTGGCCCTGGCGATGCTCACCGGCAAGATGGAAGAAGCCGGTGTGATGGATCGCACCATCCTCCAAACCGTCGCCCCCCGCGATGTGGTGAAGGTGGGGCAACATTTTTCGGTGGAATTCATCCGCAACACCCACTCGATGGCCGACAGCTTCTCGCTGGCCATCACCACCCCCGTGGGCACGGTGATCTTCACCGGGGATTTCAAGTTCGACCACACCCCCGTCGATGGTGAAACCTTCGACATGGCTCGCCTGGCCCACTACGGCGAGCAGGGCGTGCTGTGCCTGTTCAGCGACTCCACCAACTCCGAAGTGCCGGGCTTCTGCCCCCCGGAGCGCTCGGTGTTCCCCTGCCTGGATCGCCACATCTCCCAGGCGGAAGGCCGGGTGATCATCACCACCTTCGCCAGCTCCATTCACCGCGTGGCGATGATCCTGGAGCTGGCCCTCAAGAACGGCCGCAAGGTGGGCCTGCTGGGCCGCTCCATGCTCAACGTGATCGCCAAAGCCCGCGAATTGGGTTACATGCGCGCCCCCGATGATCTGTTCGTGCCGATCAAGCAGATCCGCGATCTGCCCGACCGCGAAACCCTGCTGCTGATGACCGGCAGCCAAGGGGAACCGCTGGCGGCCCTGAGCCGCATCTCCCGCGGTGAACACCCCCAGGTGCAGGTGAAAACCTCAGACACGATCATCTTCTCCGCCAGCCCGATCCCCGGCAACACCATCTCCGTGGTGAACACCATCGACCGGCTGATGATGCTGGGGGCCAAGGTGATCTATGGCAAGGGCGAGGGCATCCATGTGTCCGGCCATGGCTTCCAGGAAGACCAGAAGCTGATGCTGGCCCTCACCAGGCCCAAGTTCTTCGTGCCCGTGCACGGTGAGCACCGGATGCTCGTGGCCCACGCCAAAACGGGCCACTCCATGGGTATCCCCGCGGAGAACACCCTGATCATCGATAACGGCGATGTGGTGGAACTCACCGCCGATTCGATCGCCAAGGGTGAACCGGTGAAGGCCGGCATTGAACTGCTCGATGCCTCCCGGAATGGCATCGTCGATGCTCGCGTGCTGAAGGAGCGTCAGCAGCTCGCTGAAGACGGCGTGATCACCCTGCTGGCGGTCATCAGCACCGATGGCGTGATGGCGGCTCCGCCGCGCGTCAACCTGCGGGGCGTTGTCACCGCCGCCGATCCGCGCAAGCTCAGCCTCTGGGCCGAGCGCGAGATCACCTGGGTGCTCGAGAACCGCTGGCAGCAGCTGTCGCGCAACAGCGGTGGCAAGGCCCCTGATGTCGACTGGATGGGCGTGCAGCGTGAGATCGAGATCGGCCTGCAGCGCCGCCTGCGCCGCGAGCTGCAGGTGGAACCGCTGATTATCTGTCTGGTGCAGCCGGCCCCCGGCGGCACTCCGGCCTACAAGGGTCGCGCCGATGCCGAACCCGACACCCGGCCGGCCCCCCGCGGCGGCCGCTCGGATCGGGGTGATCGCGGCGATCGTCCGGACCGTGCCGACCGCGGCGAACGCTCTGGTGCCCCGGCTCAG
>JBEBCX010000109.1:0-5654 GCA_041157425.1 Cyanobacteriota bacterium
GCCGCCAGCTGGCGGTAGAGCTGACGCGACAGCCGCAGGTGCTGATCCACCGCCAGGCTCGGCCAGAGCCAGCGCACCGCCCACCAGGCCGCCAGCACCCCCACCAAAGTGGCCACCAGGCGGGCGGGGATCCAGCTGCTCAGCTGCCCGGCGTGCACGGTCCAGCCCATGGCCACCACCAGGCCCGCCACCTTGTAGCCGGTGCGCAGCCCCAGGGCGCCCCCCAACAGGCGCGTGACGCCCAGGGATGCCGCCACCGCCAGGGGCATGGGCACCGCGGCGGCCATGGTGCCCACGCCGATGGCCACGATGGCGCCCCCCAACAGGGTGCCCAGCATGCGCTGGGTGCCCTGCAGCTTGGTGGCCCCCACCGTTCCCCCCAGGGCTGCCCCCACCGCCATCGGCGCGTAGAAGGGGTCGGGCAGGCCGAGCATCACCATCAGCCCGGCCGAGAGCCCGGCGGTGAGGGCCAGGCGCAGGTCGCCGCTGGTGAGCAGCGGCGGTGGGCCTGGGGCTGTCATCGGAGGGCTGTCATCGGGGCGCCGCCGTCGTGGCGGCTGGCCAGGGCCAGGCTCTGGGCGCTGCGGGCCAGCCGTTGCAGTTCGTCGTCGAAGGCGAGCAGCAGCAGGGGCGAGAGCCCCCGGGCCTCCGCCAGCCGCCGCAGGCTGCTGCGTTGCGGCAGTGGCGCCACCGCCTGGCCGCGGCTGAGCAGCAGCTGCGGCAGCCGCTCCAGCCACGGGGTGGCATCGGCCGCCAGGGCGCCGGCGGGCAGCAGCTGCCCCAGCCGCTGCAGCTGCAGGCTGTGGTGGTTGATGCGCTCCCAGAGCAGGCTGCGCTGCCGCCAGTGCTGGCGTTTCACCGGGCCATCGGGGTTGCTGCGCAGTTCATCGCCCACCAGTTGGCTCAGTTGCTGGCAGAGGCGGGCGCCGGCGATTGGCGCTGGATCTGCGGGCGTTGATGGGCCGCTCGCCGGCGGATCCGCCGGGGCCTTGAGCTGTTGGCGGATCGTCTCCAGCCGCTCGGCCATCAGCCGCCGCAGTTGCCGTTCCACGGCGTTCATCTCCGCCACCCGGTTGATCGGCCAGAACAGACCACTCACCACCAGGGTCGCCACCACCCCCACCAGGGTGTCGGCGGTGCGGTTGAACACATAGAGCCAATCGAGCTCGGAATAGCGCGCCACCAGAAACAGCATCGAGCTCACCACCAGGGCCGTGCCGAGTCCGGCCTGCCAGCGCAACAGCCGCAGCAGCGGCACCACGATCAACAGCGTCACCGTCAGGCCGATCCAGCCCGCCAGCAGGGTGTGCACCAGGAAGCTCACCAGGCCGGCGGCGATGGTGCCCAGCACCCGCGCCCGCACCGCCGCCACCACGCGGGTGTCGGTTTCATCCATGCACATCACCACCGCCAGCAGCGGATACCAGGCGAACTCCACCTCCCGGAAGCGCACGGCCCAGGCCCCCGCGAGGGCAGCGGCCAGGCTGATCTTGATGGCGGCCCGCAGGCTGCTGCGGCTGAGCACGCTGCGCACCGAAGCCGGTCTGATTCTGGCTCCCCCTGGCCTGCCTGGCGCCAGCGCCGACAATGGGGGCATTGCCGGCCCGCTCCGCCATCGCCCTGCAGCTCTCCCCCGACCTCGACGCCCTGCTGCGCATGGGCCTGGCGGTGCTCTGCGGCCTGGCGGTGGGCTACAACCGCGCCCACAGCAGCGGCGCCAACCGCCTGCGGGTGCACGTGCTGGTGGGCCTGAGCGCCTGCCTGATGGTGCTGGCGGCGGGGGCCGACCTGGAGGCCCGCAGCCGTGCCATCCAGGGGGTGGCCACCGGCGTGGGCTTCCTGGGGGCTGGCGAGATCCTGGTGGATCGCAACGGCGACAAACACAGCCACCTGCCGCCCCAGGTGCACGGCCTCACCAGTGCGGCCTCGATCTGGTTCACAGCAGCCCTGGGGGTGACGGTGGCCGCCTCCACGCCGGTGCTGGCGGCGGCGGCGCTGGTGTTGGCCCTGGTGGTGCTGTCCCAACACCACCGCAACGGAGAGAGCCGTGGCTGAGGTGTCGCCGGAGCAGGGGGCGCCAGCCACCAGCCTCTGGGCGTTGAAGCCCTGGTGGTGTCAGCCCTGGTCGATCCTGCTCACCGGGGTGACCGCCGTGGGTGGCAGCTGGTGGTGGCTGCGGCTCTGGTGGATCAGCCTGCCGCTGGGGGCGGCGGTGCTGGTCTGGTGGTGGCTGTTCCTGGTGGTGGTGCCGGCGGCCTACCGGGATCAGAAGTTGAAGGTGTAGCGCTTGGGGCTGCCGTTGCCGCTGCCCGAGGTGCTGCCGCTGCTCTCGGGGGCCGGCCACTCGGGGATCCAGTAGCTGAGGCCATCGCGCATCTCGGAGCGGCCGCCGAGGCGTTTGGCATCGAAGCGGGTGCCGGCCATGGCGGTGATCAGGCCGCCGATCTCCATGGGGCCCAGGTCGGTCTTCATGTCCTTGCCGGCGGCGGTGAGCAGCGACGGCAGCCGCACCAGGCTTTCCGGTTTGGTGATCTGATCGAACAGGGCCTTGAGCAGCAGGCGCTGGCGGTCGAGCCGGCCGATGTCCCCCAGGCCGTCGTGGCGGAAGCGCAGGAAGCCCTCGATGTTCTTGCCCCGCAGCACCTGCCGGCCGGGCTGCAGATCGATGTGCAGGTCCTGGGTGTTGTCGTTGTAAAGCATCCGCTGGGGCACATCCACCTCCAGGCCCCCCAGGGAATCCCCCAGCCGTCGGATCACCGAGAGGTTGATCACGATGTGGTGTTCCACCGGCCGGCCGAAGTGTTTGGTGAGCTCCTGCTTCACCAGCTCCGGTCCGCCGTAGGCGAAGAGGGCGTTGGCCTTGAGGGCCCCGTAGCGCTGGGTGGCGATGTAGGTGTCGCGGGGCACCTGGATCAACTCGGTGACCCCGTCCTTCACCCGCAGGGTGTACATCACATCGGTGTTGCCGCCGCCGGCATCGGTGCCCAGGATCACCACCTGCTTGGCGCCGGCGCCGGTCCAGCTGCTGAAGGGATTCACCAGCTGGTGGTTGGCCCCCACCGGGGCCCCCTCCAGCAGCAGGTGCAGGGGCGCCGCCAGCACCAGACCCGCCCCGAGGCCCAGGGCGATGGCCTTGAGCATGGGCCCGCGCTCATCGCGCAGGGGGTAGGTGGCGCTGCTGGTCATCGGGAAAACCTATGTCACGCCCACGGGACGGCGCGGTTCACAGCTGCAGGGCCTCATCGGCCCGCAGGCCCGCCTGCACCCGCCACAGGTTCACGTAGGCGCCGCCGGCGGCGATCAGCTGCTCATGGCTGCCGCTCTCCACGATGCGGCCCTGCTCCAGCACCACGATCCGGTCGGCGTGGCGCACGGTGGAGAGGCGATGGGCGATCACCAGGGTGGTGCGCTCGGCGGTGATCAGATCCAGGGAGCGCTGGATTGCCGCCTCCGTTTCGTTGTCCACCGCGGCGGTGGCCTCATCGAGGATCAGCACCGGCGGGTTCTTGAGGATGGCGCGGGCCAGGGCGATGCGCTGGCGCTGGCCGCCGGAGAGCCGCTGGCCCCGCTCCCCCACCACCGTGTCGTAGCCCTGGGGCAGGGCCTCGATGAAACGGGAGGCCTCCGCCAGCTGGGCCGCCCGCTCGATGGCGCCCCGGGGGGCCTCGAAGCTGCCGTAGGCGATGTTCTCGGCCACGGTGCCGTGGAACAGGAACACCTCTTGGCTCACCAGGCCGATGGCGCGGCGCAGGTCCGCCAGCTGCA
The DNA here is from genome assembly GCA_041157425.1 of Cyanobacteriota bacterium. Taxonomy (GTDB): domain Bacteria; phylum Cyanobacteriota; class Cyanobacteriia; order PCC-6307; family Cyanobiaceae; genus Vulcanococcus. The sequence goes on from JBEBCX010000109.1 coordinate 3,766, forward strand.
GTTGATCCACCGGCTGGCCATCCAGGCGGATCGTGCCCCCCTGCAGGTCGTAGAGCCGCAGCAGCAGCTTCACGATCGTGCTTTTGCCCGATCCGGTGGCCCCCACGATGCCCACGGTGCTGCCGGCGGGGATCTCAAGGTTGAAGCCCTGCAGCAGCGGTGCGCGGCCGGGGTAGGCGAAATCAACCGCTTCGAAGCGGATGGCCCCCTGCACCTGGCTGAGGGGGAGGGGGCGGCTGCCGCTGGGGATGGCGATGGGGGTGTCCAGCAGGTCGAGCACCCGCTGGCTGGAGGCCATGGCCCGCTGGTAGTCGTCGAGGGTGCGGCCGAGGCTGGTGAGCGGCCACAGCAACCGCTGGGTGATGAACACCAGGAAGGAGTAGGTGCCCACGGCGATGGCCCCGCGCCAGGCCTGCAGGCCACCGATCACCAGGATCGCCAGGAAGGCGAACAGGATCGCGAAGCGAATCAGCGGAATGAAGGCCGCCGACAGGCGAATGGCGCGGCGGTTGCTGATCCGGTAGGCCTCGCTGTCGGCCCGGAGCCGTTCCAGCTCCCATGGCTCCGCGGCGTAGCTTTTGATGGTGAGCATGCCGCCGAGGTTGTTGGCGAGGCGGCTGGCCAGGTCGCCGGCCCGTTCGCGCACTTCCCGGTAGCGGGGCTGCAGGCGGCGCTGGAAATGCAGCGACCCCCAGAGGATCACCGGGATCGGCAGGAACGACACCCCCGCCACGGTGGGGGAGAGCCAGAGCATGGCGCCGCCCACCGCCAGCACCGTGGTGATCAGCTGCAGCAGCTCGTTGGCGCCGTGGTCGAGGAAGCGCTCCAGCTGGTTGATGTCGTCGTTGAGGATCGCCAGCAGGCGGCCGCTGCTGCTGGCCTCAAAAAAGCCCAGTTCCAGCCGTTGCAGGTGGTCGTAGGCCTCCAGCCGCAGCTCGTGCTGCACCCGCTGGGCCAGGTTGCGCCAGAGCAGGGCGTAGAGGTATTCGAACAGGGATTCGGCGCTCCAGATCAGGAACGACAGCACCGCCAGCACCCCCAGCTGGCCCGGCACCGTGACCACGCCGAAGGCGGCCAACCAGGCGTTGTCCTGGCGCACCACCACGTCGACCGCCAGGCCGATCAGCACCGGCGGGGCCAGGTCGAACAGCTTGTTGAGCACCGAGCAGCTGGCCGCCAGCCACACCAGGCGCCGGTGGGGCTTCAGGGTGTGCAGCAGCCGCTGCAGGGGAGGGGAGCTGGCCATGGGGCCCGGCGGTGGAAGGGAATGTAAAGCTGGCCGCCGCCCCCTGGGAGGCGGGCTTTGGACGCGTTAGACCAAGGGGGTCTCCACCCGGAGGTATCCATGACCCGTTCGAGAGCGTTTCATCGGTTCCATCGCTGGACGGCCAAGCTGCGCCGCCGCTCCCTGCGCAACGCCCTGCCCGAGCCCCGCGAAGGGGAACTGCAGGCGATCCACCCCAAGCAGGACGTGCGCTGCCGCGAATGGCAGCGGGATCAGCTGAAGGATTGGTTGGAGCCTGAAGCCCTCGAAGCGGCCAGTTAACTCAACAGTGAGCTGACACGCCCGCGAGCCGGATCAGCAGCACAAACAGCCCCTGGGTGAGCGGACCGAGGTCCGCCACCGAGGGGCTGTGCTCTGTTGGGCTGCGTTTGGCCTGGGCCGAAACGGCTTACCAGCGGTTGCCGCCGCCGCCACCGCCGTAGCCGCCGCCACCGCCGCCGCCGTAGCCGCCACCGCCACCGCGGTTGCCGCCGCCACCGCCGTAGCCACCACCGCCGCCACGGTTGCCGCCGCCGCCGTAGCCGCCGCGACCGCCGCCGCCACCACCGCCACCCTCACGGGGGGTGGCTTTGTTGACGCGGATCATCCGACCCATCCACTCCAC
>JBEBCX010000110.1:0-11578 GCA_041157425.1 Cyanobacteriota bacterium
GGCGATGCTCGGTTTCCTTGGGGCCGTGAGCATCTACGAAACCGGCCTGCTGCGCAGCGTGGTGCTGCAGCAGGCCTACCCCCAGACCCTCGCGGATCCGGCGGCGCGCCAGCGGCTGGCTGACGCCATTCGCCGCGGCAACCGCTGCCGGGTGGATCCCCTGCTGGGGGTGGACTACTTCGGCCAGGCCCACGCACCGTTGGCCCAGGTGCGCGCCAGCTGGGGCCTGGATTCCGGCTCTGGCCCAGCTTCGCCCTAGGCCGCCAGGCTGCCCTGCGGCACCAGCTCGGCATAGAGGCGCTCCAGCTGGTCGATGTTGCGGCCCAGGGTGTAGCGCTCGAGGGCCCGTTGGCGGGCCCGGCGGCCCAGCTCGGCGGTGAGCACCGGCTGGTCGCGCAGCACCGGCAGCAGGGTGCGCAGCTGGGTGGTGACCCCCTGGGTGCTGATCACAATGCCCGCTCCGCCCTCGAGCACCTCGCCGTCGGCACCGGCATCGGTGGCCACGCAGGCGGTGCCGCTGGCCATGGCCTCCAGCAAGGCCAGGCTCAGCCCCTCCACCAGCGAGGGCAGCAGAAACACCTCCGCCAGCTGCAGCAGGGCGGCGCGGCGGGCTTGCTCGGGTTCGTGGCCCCACCAGTGCACGCCGATCTCCGGGCCGTAGGCCTGCATCAGCGACTGGCGCACCGGGCCGTCGCCCACCACCACCAACGTGCAGCCCCGGGGCTGCACCAGCCGCCAGGCCCGCAGCAGGGCCTCCACGTTTTTCTCGGTGGCGATCCGCCCCATGTAGAGAAACACCCGCCGGCCGGCGAAGCGTTGGCGCAACTCCGCCAGATGCTCGGAGGCGGTGGGGGTGGGCGCCGGACACCAGCGCTCCGGATCAACGCCGTTGGGGATCACCGCCAGCCGTTGGGCGGGCACCCCCAGCCGCATCAGCACATCGGCCTGCAGCTCGGAGAACACCACCACCCGGTCGTAGCGGGCCAGCGAGGGGGCATAGAGCTGGTAGGTGAGCTGCTGGGTGCCGGCGCTGAGGTTGCGCAGCGAGGCATCAAACGGCGGGTGGAAGGTGGCCACCAGCGGCAACCCCAGCTGTTGGCACAGATCCGGCAGGCGGAAGTCGAGCGGCGAGAGGGTGAGGCTGGCGTGCACCAGATCGGGCCGCAGCCGCTCCAGCGACTCGCGCAGTTCCCGTTGGGCCCCGGGGGAAGGGATTGTGTACACCTGGGATTTCACCAGGTAGGGCAGCGCCACCTCCGGTCCGGCACTGCTGGCTTCGGCGCCCACCGGGGTGTCGAAGTGGATGAAGCTGATCTCGTGACCCCGCAGCCGCAGCGCTTCGGTGGTGGTGAGGCCGTAGGTGACGTTGCCGCAGAAGGGCGATTTCTTGCCCAGCCAGGCGATGTGGGTCACGCAGTGGCAGCACGAGCCGTGGCTGACGCTAGCAGCGTTTCCAGGGGCGCTCGAGCAGGGCCGCCGCCAGGGCCAGGGCCGCCAGGGCCCAGAGCACCGGCAGCAGGCCGTAGCGGCTCACCACCGTGCCCGCTAGCACCAACGGCAGGCTGAGGGCGATGTTGATCAGGTTGTTCTGCAGCCCAAACACCTTGCCGCGCAGGGCCTCCGGGGTGTCCTCCTGGATGGTGGTCTGGGCGGGGATCGCCAGCAGCGCGGCCCCGACCCCCAGCACGGCGCAGAGGCCCAGGGTGCCCACCAGTTGGCCCCGCAGCTGGCCCAGCAGCACCAGGCTCCAGGCGATGGTGCCCAGGCCGGCGGAGGCCAGTCGCCGCCGGTTGAAGCGATGGCCCACCTGGGCCACCGCCAGGGCCCCCAGGGCCAGGCCCACGCCGCTCATGGCCAGCAGGCTGCCGAACTGGGTGGGGCCCAGGCTGCTGATGGCCGAGGCCAGGCTGATGGCCAGCACATAGAGGGCCGCCAGCAGGCTGTAGAGCAGCACCAGCTGCAGCAGGGCGCTGCGCACGCTGGGTTGCTGGCGCAGCACCTGCAGCCCATCGGCCATCTCGCGCCACACGTTGGCGTCGGCGTGGCGCTGGGGCACCTCCTCCAGCCGGATCCAGGCGATGCAGAGCGCCGCCAGGCCGTAGCAGAGGGGCAGCAGGGCGAATTCGCCGTTGGCGATGCCCAGCCCCGCCAGGCCATGCCGCAGCAGCCGCAGGATCGGATCGCCGAGGGCGAAGCCCACGATCGTGGCCCCCATGCTGGTGGCCTGGTAGAGCGAGTTGGCGGCGAGCAGCTGCTGGCCGGGCACCAGCATCGGGATGGCCGCCTGTTCCGCCGGCGCAAAGAACTGCGTGAGCACCGATTCCAGAAAGGTGATCACCAGCAGGGCCCAGTAGCCCCAGCTCAGCCCCAGCCAGTGGGGGCCATCCAGCAGGCAGAGGGGGGTGAGCAGCGCCAGGCCGGCCCGGATGGCGTTGCTGGCCACCATCACCTCCCGCTTGGGCCAGCGGTCGGCCCAGACGCCCGCCAGCAGCCCCAGCACCATCGCCGGGATGGTGTTGGCCACGTAGATGCCGGTGGCCAGCAGTGTCGATGCTGAGCCGGAAGGCGCCGGCCGCCTCCGCCAGGGCGCCACCCGCCGGTGGTGTGGCCGTCACCCAGTACTGGGCGATCAGGAACACCATCAACACGATGTAGAACTTGTCCGCCAGCTGGCTGAACACCTGCCCCAGCCACAGCTTGCGGAATTCCGGCAGCGCCAGAACCCCCTGCAGGCCCGCCCGCAGGGGGTTCTGCAGGTCGTTGGGCAGACCGACGGATCGCTGGGGCTCGCGCAAGGGCGGAGTCGGGGGTCGGCTCACGATGATGCCCCATCGCCATAGCACTGGCGCAGCAGCCGCCAGGAGCGTGCACCCCGGCTCAAATGCTCCCGGCTCCAGAGCTCCTGCAGCTGCAGCAGCCGCAGCCACACCGGCTCGGGCCCCATCAGCTCCCCATCGCGCTTGCGGGGCAGGGCCGGCCGCAGCAACCGCTGCAACAGCGCCAGCTCCGAGGCGTTGAGCACCATTTGGGCGCCCACCACGGCGCCAATCACAAACCCCTCCGCCGGCAGCAGGCTGCAGCGCCATTCCCAGTTGCCGATGGGCGGCTCCAGGGGCTCAGCGCTGCGGGCGCAACTGGCCAGCGGCAGGGCGTAGCCCCCCAGGGCCAGCAGATGCACGGCCCCCTGCACGGCGATGGCCAGGGCCTCCAGGGCCCCCTGGCGCTCCTTCACCACCAGCTCGAGGCGGTTGAGCTGCAGCAGCAGATCATCCAGCACCCCCTCCACGGCGGCGCCGTTGGGCACCAGCTCCAGGGTGAGCTCCGCCAACCCCTGCGCGGCGGCCAGGGTTTCCAGCCGCTCCGCCAGGGCGGAGTAATTGCGCAGCACCCGCAGCTGCCGCACCCGCCGCAGGCCGCTGCGACCCCCCACCTGCAGGCTCAGCAGGGCCAGGGGCACCGCCGCCGCCAGGCTGCTTTTGGGTTTGCGGGCGCCCGGGGCCGCCAGGCGGGTGAGCCCCTCCGCTGCGGAGAGCACGGTGAGCAGCCGGTCGTTTTCCCCCAGGGGGCTGCTGCGCAGCACCAGCCCCTCCAGGCGCTGGTCGGCGCTCACGGGTTGCCGGACTCCCCCTGCCGGAGCGCTTGGATCAGGGCCACCCCGCGGCTGGTGCCCAGGCGGCTGGCCCCCGCTTCCACCAGGTCGAGCGCTTGCTCCAGGGTGGTGATGCCCCCGGAGGCCTTGATGGCGGCGCGGCCGCGGGCCAGATCCCGCAGCCGTTGCACCTGTTGCACCGTGGCGGCGGGGCCGAAGCCGCTGCCGGTTTTGAGCAGGGCAGCCCCCACATCGATGCTGGCCTCCACCGCCAGCTCCAGGGCGGCGGGCTCCAGCCGGCCCACCTCCAGGATCACCTTCACCGGCAGCCCCAACTCCACGATCGGGGCCAGGTCGTTGCAGAAGCTGCGGCTGTCGCCATCGGCCAGGGCACCGAAATCGGGCACCACATCGAGCTCCTCGGCGCCGGCGGCGGCGGCCCATTCCGCCTCCGCCAGCTTCACCGCCGCGGGCACGGCGCCGAACGGAAACCCCACCACGCTGATCAACCGGGGGCCGCGGCCGCCGCTGGGGCCCAGCCGTTCCCGGGCGTCGGGCAACCAGCGCGAGGCCAAGCACACCCCGGCAAAGCCGAAGTGGCGTGCTTCATCGCAGCAGCGCAGCACCGCCTCCTGGCCCTGGTGGGGATCCAGCAGGGCGTGGTCGATCAGGGGGGCGAGATCGGGGAGGTCGCGCAAGCGGAGCGGGCGCCGGGGGTTGGGGTCAGTTTCAACCCTTGGCCTGGATCACGCCGTAGCCGCCGTGGTTGCGCCGGTACACCACCTGCAGCTCGCCGCTGCTGGCGTCGCGGAACAGGTAGAAGTCGTGGTCGATCAGCTCCAGCTGCTGCAGGGCCTGATCCAGCGCCATGGCGGGCATGGCGAAATACTTGCGCCGCACGCCGCGGCTGGGGAGGCTCGCCTCCTTGCCCTCCACCAGGGAGCCCTGCACCGTGTCATCGCCGGCCAGTTCCGCCAGGCTGGGGGTGTGGCTGGCGTGGTGCCCGGCGCTGTGGTGGTGGTCGCCGTGGCGATCCTTGTAGCGGCGCAGCTGGCGGGTGAGCTTGCCGGCCACCAGATCGATGCTGGCGTAGAGGTTTTCGCTGCGCTCCTGGGCGCGGATCACGGTGCCGTTGGCGAACACGGTGACCTCGGCGGTCTGCTGCGGCACCCGCGGATTGCGGGCCACCGAGAGGTGCACATCCGCCTCCTTCACCATGCCGTCGAAATGGCCGATGGCCCGCGTGAGCTTGTCCTGCGTGTAGTCGCGGATGGCTGGAGTCACCTCCAGATTGCGGCCGTGGATCAACAGCTTCATCCCGTGGCTCCCAAGGCGGTGGGGATGTCCAAACGCTAGGAACGGTGGGTGAGTTGCACCATGGGCGACGCAATCTGTTTCCAAGCGCAGCGGCCGGTGCCGTTCCCGCTGGCCTGGCGCTGGCAGCAACAGCTGCAGGGGCGGCTGCTGGCGGCCCCGGAGGGTCCCGATGCCGTGCTGCTGCTGGAGCACGAGCCCTGCTACACCCTGGGCCGCGGCGCCGATGAGCGCTTCCTGGGGTTTGACCCCGAGGATCCGCCGGCCCCGCTGCACCGCATCGACCGCGGCGGTGAGGTGACCTTCCATGCCCCGGGGCAACTGGTGCTCTACCCGGTGCTCAACCTGCAGCGCCACGGCGCCGATCTGCACGGCTACATGCGGCAGCTGGAGGCGGTGGTGATCGACCTGCTGGCGGAGCTGGGGTTGCGGGGGGAGCGCATCGATGGGCTCACCGGGGTTTGGCTGGAGGGGCGCAAGGTGGCGGCCATCGGGGTGGGGGGGCGCCGCTGGATCAGCCAGCACGGCCTGGCCCTGAATGTGGATGTGGCCCTGGAGGGCTTCGGCCGGGTGGTGCCCTGCGGCATCGCCGACCGGCCGGTGGGCCGTCTGCAGGATTGGCGGCCGGAGCTCTGCAGCGCGGCGCTGCGCCAGCCGTTGCTCGAGGCCTTCAGCCGCCGCTTCGGGTTGCGGCTGCGTCCGCCCCAGCCCCCAGAAGCCCTGCAGGGGTGGTAAGACCGGTGCCATCCGTGGCGCCGCCTCCGCTTCGCATGGCCCGTTCCCTGCCCACCGCTGACGTGCACTGGCAAGGATCCCGCCGCGACCGGCGGGCCCTGGCCCAACGCGATGACTGGAGCGGCCTCAGCGGCCTGGAGCAGCTCTGGGCCGAGCTGGCCGAGCGCTACGGCGATGCCCTGGCCCTCGATGCCCCCCACGCCAAGCCCGCCGAGCAGCTGAGCTTCCGCCAGCTGCACCAGCGCATCGAGCAGGCGGCGGCGGGCTTTGCCGCCCTGGGGATCCGCAGCGGCGATGTGGTGGCGCTGTTCTCGGAGAACAGCCCCCGCTGGCTGCTGGCCGATCAGGGCCTGATGCGCCTGGGGGCCGCCGATGCGGTGCGGGGCAGCGGTGCCCCGATTGAAGAGCTGCGCTACATCGCCGCCGACAGCGGTGCCGGAGTTGCTGCAGCAGCTCAACCTCAATGGCCCCCTGCTGGCCCGGCTGCGCTGCGTGGTGCTGCTGCAGGGGGAGGCGCCGGCGGTTCTGCCGGGGCTGACCTGCGTGGGCTGGGAGGAGCTGATGGCCCGCGGCGCGGCGGCCCCGGCGCCACCGATGCCGGAGGGGGGCGAGCAACGGCTGGCCACGGTGCTCTACACCTCCGGCACCACCGGCGAGCCCAAGGGGGTGCCCCTCAGCCACGCCAACCTGCTGCACCAGCTGCGGCACCTGGGGGTGGCGGTGGCCCCCAACCCCGGCGACCGGGTGCTGAGCGTGCTGCCCATCTGGCACGCCTACGAGCGCAGCGCCGAATACTTCCTGCTCTCCTGCGGTTGCGCGCAGACCTACACCACCCTCAAGCAGTTGCGGCCCGACCTGCAGCGGGTGCGCCCCCACTACCTGATCAGCGTGCCGCGGCTGTGGGAGGCCCTGCTCGGCGGCTTTGAGGATGCCCTGGCGGCCATGCCCGCCAGCCGTCAGCGGCTGCTGCGCTCCGCCCTGGCCTTGAGCCGCTTCCATGGCGTCAGCCGCCGCACCGCCGCCGACCGCACCCTCGCGCCGGAGCCGATGCCGCGGCGGATCACGGCGGCCGCGGCGGCGCTGCTGAGCTGGCCGCTGCACCGCCTGGCCTCGGCGGTGCTGTGGCCCAAGGTGCGCCAGCAGCTGATCGGCGGGCGCCTGCGCACGGCCATCAGCGGTGGCGGAGCCCTGGCGATCCACGTGGATGGCTTTTTTGAAGCCATCGGCATCGAGCTGCTGGTGGGCTACGGGCTCACCGAAACCAGCCCGGTGCTCACCTGCCGGCGCCGCTGGAACAACCGCCGCGGCAGCTCCGGCCAACCGCTGCCCGGCACGGCGATTCGGATCGTTGATCCCGAGAGCGGTGCCCTTCTGGCGGTGGGGCAGCGGGGCCGGGTGCTGGCCCGCGGCCCCCAGGTGATGGCGGGCTACCTGGGCAAGCCGGAGGCCAGTGCCAAGGTGCTCGATGCCGAGGGCTGGTTCGACACCGGCGACCTGGGTCAGCTGCTGGCCGACGGCACCCTGGTGCTCACCGGCCGCGCCAAGGACACGATCGTGCTGAGCAGCGGCGAGAACATCGAGCCGGGCCCCCTGGAGGAGTGCCTGGTGGCCTGCAGCCTGGTGGAGCAGGTGATGCTGGTGGGCCAAGACCGCAAGGCCCTCGGTGCCCTGGTGGTGCCCAAGCCGGAGGCGCTGGCCGCCTACGCCCAGGAGCAGGGGCTGGCCGTTGGGGATGCCGCCCTGCTCAAGGCCCTCACCGGCCGCTTGAACCGCCGCCTGCAGGGGCGCCCCGGGGCGCGGCCCGATGAACGGCTGGCGGGGGTGGCCCTGGTGGAGCCGTTCACGCTCGACAACGGCCTGCTCACCCAGACCCTGAAGCAGAAACGTGATCGCATCGCCGCCCGCGATGCCGCGGCCATCGAGGCCATCTACGGGCGTTGATCGCCGGAAACCCGCCCTGCCGGTGCGTTGCCGCCGGCGGGCTCGCCTGAGAGGCTGTGGACCTTCGAAGCTCTCCCATGGCCGACGGCAGCCTTTCGATCAAGCGCTCGATCACGGTGCGGGCCGTGGTGACCCCCCGCTGGAAGGAGGACGCCGAGCGCGAAATCAGCAATGCCATCGCCGGCAGCGACGGCCAGTTGGCCCAGCTGGAGCAGGAGGGTCAGCAGCTGGTGGATGCGATCCGCAGCCAGAGCGCCAACCCCCTCGACCCCCGCGTGCAGGACCAGGTGGCTTCGGTGCAGGAGCAGGTGGCGGCCAAGCGGGCCGAGCTGGAGGAGCAGAAGCGGCAGCTGCTGGAGCAGCAGGTGCAGGTGCGCGATCTGGAGATGGAGCAGATCGTGGAGCAGGGCCAGCTGGAGAGCTTCTGCGACGTGCGCGTTGGCGACAACCTGGTGGAGAAGTTGTCCGTGGCGGTGGTGGTGCGCGACGGCGTGATCGAGGCGATCGAGGGCCAGCTCTGAGCCCGGGCCCCGGGGCAGGAGCCACGTAAAATCCGCCCCAATCGAGCGGCAAACCTCCGTTGGCCACCCACGAAATCTTCATGCCCGCCCTCTCCTCCACGATGACGGAGGGGAAGATCGTGGAGTGGCTCAAAAAGCCCGGCGACAAGGTGGAGCGCGGTGAGTCGGTGCTCGTGGTCGAGTCCGACAAGGCCGACATGGATGTGGAGTCGTTCAACGAGGGCTACCTGGCGGCGGTGTTGATGCCCGCCGGCGGCACCGCCCCGGTGGGCGAAACCATCGGCCTGATCGTGGAAACCGAGGCGGAGATCGCCGACGCCCAGGCCAAGGCCCCCGCCGCTCCAGCGGCGGCCGCGGCTCCGGCCCCTGCCGCTCCGGCCGCGGCTCCGGCGCCCGCCCCCGTGGCGCCGCCGGCCCCCGTGGCCGTGCCGGCGGCCGTGGCCCCGGTGAGCAACGGCCGCGTGGTGGCCAGCCCCCGCGCCAAGAAACTGGCCAGCCAGCACGGCGTGGCCCTGGAGAGCCTGCGGGGCAGCGGCCCCCACGGCCGCATCCAGGCCGAAGACGTGGAGCGTGCCCTGGGCCTCACCGTGGCGGTGCCGCGGGTGGCTGAGGGTTCCGCTCCGGCCGCCGCCAGCGCCGCCGCCGCTGGCAACGGTGCGGCGGCTCCAGCCCCCGCCGGTGATGCCTTTGGCCGCCCCGGCGACAGCGTGAGCTTCAACACGCTGCAGAACGCCGTCAACCGCAACATGGTGGCCAGCCTGGCGGTGCCCTGCTTCCGGGTGGGCTACACGATCACCACCACCAAGCTCGACGCCTTCTACAAGCAGGTGAAGGGCAACGGCGTCACCATGACCGCCCTGCTGGCCAAGGCCGTGGCGGTGGTGCTGGCGCGCCATCCCCAGGTGAATGCCGCCACCAGCGCCGATGGCACCGCCATGGCCTATCCGGCCGCGGTGAACGTGGCGGTGGCGGTGGCCATGGAGGACGGTGGCCTGATCACCCCCGTGCTGGCCAACGCCGACAAGACCGACATCTATTCCCTGGCCCGCAACTGGGCCGATCTGGTGAGCCGCGCCCGCAGCAAGCAGCTGCAGCCTGAGGAGTACAGCACCGGCACCTTCACCCTCTCCAACCTCGGGATGTTCGGGGTGGATCGCTTTGACGCGATCCTGCCCCCCGGCACCGGCGCGATCCTGGCTGTTGCGGCGTCCCGCCCCACGGTGGTGGCGGGCAAGGATGGCTCGATGCGGGTGGCGAGCCAGATGCAGGTGAACCTCACCTGCGACCACCGGGTGATCTATGGCGCCCATGCCGCCGCCTTCCTCAAGGACCTGGCGCAGCTGATCGAAACCAACCCCGAGAGCCTTGCCCTCTGATCCGGCGGATCAATGGCTCTCTAGCTACGTCTTCGATCTGCCGGAGGCGTTCATCGCCCAACGGCCCGTGGAGCCTCGCCATGCGGCCCGTTTGTTGGCCGTTGATCCGGGCGAGCAGGTGGGTTGCCGTCACCTGACGGTGTGGGACCTGCAGCAGGAGCTGCAGGCTGGCGATCTGCTGGTGGTGAACAACACGCGGGTGCTCAAGGCGCGCCTGCAGGTGCGCCGCGCCAGCGGCGGCCAGGTGGAATTGCTGGTGCTGGAGCCGGTGACCGGCAGCGACTGGTTGTGCCTGGCCCGCCCAGCCAAACGGCTCAAACCCGGCGAGCTGCTGCAGTTGGAGCACGCCGGCCAGCCCCCCGTGGCCCTGGAGGTGATCGCCGTGGATGCTGCCAGCGGCGGGCGGGTGGTGCGCTTCCCGGCGGGCTGCACCACCCCGGAGGCGATCGAGGCCCTGCTGGCCCGCTACGGCACGATGCCGCTGCCGCCCTACATCCAGCAGCACAGCGACGACGACGACAGTCGCTATCAGACCCGCTACGCCTCCCGCCCTGGAGCCGTGGCGGCCCCAACGGCGGGGTTGCACCTCAGCGATGCGTTGCTGGAGGCGATCCGCGCCCGTGGCGTGGTGATCGCCGAAACCACCCTGCACGTGGGCTTGGGCACCTTCCGCCCGGTGGACACCGAAGACCTCACCCAGCTGGAACTGCACAGCGAGTGGGTGGAGGTGAGCCCGGCCCTGGTGGAGGCGGTGCAGGCCTGCCGCGCCCGTGGCGGCCGCGTGATCGCCGTGGGCACCACCTCGGTGCGCAGCCTGGAGGCGGTGGCCCAGTTGCACGGCGGTGAGCTGCAGCCCCACACCGGTCCGGTGAACCTGGTGATCCAACCGGGCTATCGCTTTGCGGTGGTGCAGGGGCTGCTGACCAACTTCCACCTGCCCAAGAGCTCCCTGCTGCTGCTGGTGAGTGCCCTGATCGGCCGGGTGCGGCTGCTGGAGCTGTATGAGCAGGCCAAGGCGGAGGGCTACCGCTTCTTCTCCTACGGCGATGCCATGTGGATTGCTCCCGAGGCGGTGCTGGCGGAGGCGCGGCCGGCGCTGGGGTGATGCCGGTCTGAGCTGCAGTGTTCAGGCCAGCTTCTGGCTCACATGCTCGAGCAGAGCGGCGCAGCGTTCATTCCAGGCGGCACGATCAAGCTGCGGCATCACCACCTCGTCGTCGTAACGCAGTTGGGTGGCGAACACGCTGAATTGCTCGAAATCCCTGTACGGGGATGGATCATCCCCAAAGTCACCCACCAAGCGCAGCAGGAGAGCGAGGTCGTGGGTGAAGGGATAGTCGTGGCCCAGCGTGGAGATCCAGGCTTTGAGCGATTTCTCGACAGCCTGCTGCACCTGATAGCCCCAATGGGCCATGTCAAACGTGCTCGCATCGAGCATGCCCATGGCTGCTTTCAGATCCCTCCTGGCGATCCGAAGCATGCGCGTGGCCTCATTGCGGAAGTCATCGCCCATGAAGCCTTCTGCCCTTTTGGTAGGCCTCAATCACCACGTGCTGACGGGATTGTTGGTGGCGCTTGACTTCCTCTTGGGAATACAGCAACAGGTCGATTGGGATGCGGTGGTGTGACAACTGCCAGGCCAGATCACCCGTTTCCTGATGACGTGCGTGGGTTCTCGCCCAGGAATCTGGGACCGTCACCAGCAAATCAAGGTCCGAATCCGGCCGGTGGTTGCCGAGGGCCCGTGAGCCGAAGAGGCGCACTTCAGCACCGGGAATCGCTGTTTCGATTTCTCCTGCAATGGTGCTCAGCAGGGCCTCGTCCTCCGTGTACTGATGCCTGGATTGGCGGGCTGTCGTGCTCATCGAGATCAGTTGGGCCCGAACGTCTCAATCAGAAAGTCACTTTAGGCAGCTTGCTCTGGGTGGGATTCAAGCGCTTTCAACAAAAAAGCCCCCGCCGGGGCGGGGGCTGCGGCCCTGGGGGCTCAGGGGCGGGGCCGACCTCAGGCGGCGGCCAGGTTGGCGGCCACGAAGTCCCAGTTCACCAGCTTGTCGAGGAAGGTGGTGATGTAGTCGGGGCGGCGGTTCTGGTAGTCGAGG
>JBEBCX010000111.1:0-5631 GCA_041157425.1 Cyanobacteriota bacterium
CTGCGCTCGGTGGTGGAGGCCTCCTTGCCATGACACCCCCAGACCGCCGCGGCCGCTGGGTGGCGATTGTCACCGGAGCCATGTCGGTGGCCATTGCCGTGGCCTACCTGCTGCTGATCACCGTGCTGGATGCCCGCGGGCCCCTGCTGCCGCCGCCGCCGGAGGCCCTGGGGCTCAATCCCGCTCCGCCCCAGGCGGCCGCGGTGGCAGTTGCCCCTGCTTCTGCTGCCGTTGCAGCGGTTCCACCACCCGGCTGAGGGCGGCGCTGAGGAAGGCCTGCAGGGCGGAGTCGCGGCGGTTGAGGTCGTACTGGCGCTGCACCACCTCCTGGATGCCGCCATCGCCCCAATCCTGGTCCTGCTGGAAGTAGGTGATGAAACTGCGACCGGCCACGCGGGTGAGCCAGCCCGCGCCCACCGCCTGCACCGCCCGGGCGAGCAGCAGCGCCGGCAGGTTGAGGCTGAGGGCGCTGCCGATCACGCTCAAGCCCCCTTTGATCACCCCGAGGCTCGCCAGGGTGCGCCCCACGGACACCGCCAGGTCCTGGGCGGAGGCGCGCGACAGGCTGACGCCGTAGATCCGCCCGATTTCCACCACCATCTGGGCGTTCACGGCCGCCGCCCCCAGCAGATCCACCACCGGCAGCGGTGTGGCCGCCAGCACGCCGGCGCTGATCCAGCTGTAGCGATCCACCACCGCTTCGGCGTCCCCCTGGCGCTGCTCCCCCAGCAGCTGACGGCCGGCATCGCTGAGGCGCCGGCTCTGCAGAAGGATGTTGTCGGCGATTAGCTCCTCGCCATCGCTGTGCAGCACCTGGGCGATGCGCCGCAGCAGGGCATCAATTTCGGCGGGTGGTTGCAGCGGACGGCCACCGGGCATGGGCACCGATTGCGGGGCGGCGCTGGCGGCCACCACATCCTCCGGGGCGATGCGCCCCTGGCAGCGGCGGCGCAGCAGCGCCAGCAGCCGGCGCTCCTCCTCCTGGCCCCGCAGGTCGCATTTGTTGAGCACCAACAACAGCCGTTTGCCCAGGCGGGCCAGGGCGTCAAACACCTCCTGCTCGGCGTTGCGCAGGTCGCCATCCACCACCAGCAGCAACAGATCCGCCTGGGCGGCCTGGCTGCGGGCCCGCTGTTCCCGTTCCTGCCCGCCGCTGCCGGCCTCCAGGATCCCCGGCGTGTCCACCAGCTGCAGTCCGCGGGGCAGGTTGCTGAGCCGCAGCCGGTAGCGCTGGCAGGCGTCGGTGGAGCCCATGGCGGCCCCCACCTCCCCCACCACGTCCTTGAGCAGGGCCCGGATCAGGGACGTTTTGCCGGCGGAGCCGGTGCCGAACACCACCACCACCAGATCACCGCGCTCCAGCTCTGCTGCCACCCGCTGGCGCTCTTGGCGCAGGGCTTCCCGTTGCACGTCGTCGCGGATGCGCTCCAGCAGTTGGTCGATGGCCGCCAGGTTTTGCTGGGCCGCCTCCTGGCGGTTGCCAGGGGCCGCCACGGGCCTTGGCCCGTTGCCGCTCCCTGGGCGGCGGCTGGCCTGCAGCCAGGGCCACAGCACCTGGGCCAGCACCAGGGCGCCGCCGCCGAACAGCAGCAACAGCGTTGGCCCCACCAACCAGCTGGGCAGCAGGTAGCTCAGCTGCCAGATCAGCGCATTCACCGCCTGCAGCACCGCGGTGATCGCCACCACCAGCAGCAGCCCGATCCCAAGCCAGAGCCAGAGCCGAGCGGGTGGTTTCACGGGGGCCAGGTCACTGCCATGAGTTCAGCGCAGGCTGGTGCCCGCCGCCAGGCTGCCGCGCCCGGCGGCCTGGATGATCTCGCCCCAGAGGGCAGCGGCCACGGCGCTGCTGGAGCCGGTGGGGCGGTTGTCGTCGTTGCCCAGCCAGATGCCCATCACCCAGTGGCGGCTGGGCTCCATGCCGATGAACAGCAGGTCGCGGCCGCCATTGGTGGTGCCGGTTTTGCCGCCCTCCTGTCCCCCCAGCCGCGCTGCACGGCCCGTGCCGTTGCGCACCACCGCCTGCAGGAGCTGTTGCATGCGCCGTGCGGTGGCGCTGCTCATCACCCGGCGCCCGGGGCGGAGGGTGCCCGTTGGCGTGGAACCCGTGGTGGCAGAAGCCCCGTTGCTCACATCGGTGAGCTGGCGGATGGTGCTGGGGGCATGCCAGATGCCGCCGTTGGCCACGGCCCCATAGGCGGCGGTGAGCTCCAGCAGGCGCACTTCCGCCTGGCCAAGCACCAACCCCGGCACCGGCTCCAGCGGGCTGCTGATGCCCAGGTTGCGGGCCATCTGCACCACCGCCTCCAGGCCGAACAACCGCCCCAACCGCAGGGCGGCGGTGTTGCTGGAGCTGGCGAAGGCGCCGCTGAGGCTGAGGGCACCGCTGCAGCCGCTGCTGAACCGTTGCCCTCCCCACTCCAGCGGCCCGCAGGGCACCGGATCGCCGGGGCCCATGCCCCGTTCCAGGGCCACCAGGTAGGGAAACAGCTTGAAGGCGCTGCCCGGTTGCCGCAGGGCCATGCTGGCCCGGTTGTACTGGCTGAGGCTGTAGTCGCGGCCGCCGCTGATGGCCAGGATGCCGCCGTTGCGGGCATCGATCACCACCACCGCCCCCTGGCTGATGGCCGGGGCGCTGCCCTGCAGCAGCTGCCTCAGCCGCCGTTCGATCACCTCCTGCAGCAGTGGATCGAAGTGGGTGCTCACCAGAAAGTTGCCCTCGGCGGCCACGTCGCTGCCCACCAGGGTCTCCAGGTCGCGGCGCACCTGGTCGCCGTAAAACGGAGCCGGTCGCCGCAACGGCGCGGCCCCGTTGGCTCCGCAGGCCCCCGGGGCCAGTTTTAAGGGCTGGCGCCGGGCCCGTCGCGCGGTCTCGGCACCAAGGCGGCCGCTGTCCACCAGCTTGCGCAACACCTGGTTGCGGGCATTCAGGGCCCCCTCGGGGTTGCTGCAGGGGTCGAAGCCGTTGGGGGAGGGCAGCAAACCCACCAACAGGGCCGCTTCCCCCAGGTTGAGGCTGCGGGCCGGCTTGGCGAACAGCTGCCGCGCCGCCGCCTCAAAGCCCCACCCCGACCCCAGGTACACCCGGTTGAGGTAAGTGAGCAGCAGGTCGCGCTTGCTGAAGCTGGCCTCCAGCTGCAGGGCCACCAGCAATTCCCGCAGCTTGCGCTGCAGGGTGTCCCCCTGGCCCACCTGCTCCGGGTAGAGGCTGCGGGCCAGCTGTTGGGTGAGGGTGCTCCCCCCCTCCAGCACCCGCCCCCCCAGCAGGTTGGTGAGCACCGCCCGTGCGGTGCCGATGGGGTCCACCCCTGGGTGGCGCCAGAACCGGTTGTCTTCGCTGGCCAGCAGTGCCGCGATCAGCACGGGCGAGAACGCCTCCAACCCGCCCTGATCAGGTTGCTGGTTCGATTCCGTCGCCCGCATCGGCCGGTTCTGGCCGTCGTACAGCAGCAGAGGTCCGCGCTGGCCGCTGAGTTCCGGCCGAATCGGCGTTTGCAATCGCCCGAGCCCAAGCAGCAGCAGACCCGATGCGGTGAACCCCGCCAGCAGGCTGCTGCCGATGCGGCCCCAGCGGCGCCAACGACCGGAGCCCTGCCAATGGACGTGCAGCGTCAGCTCCGCCTCGGGCTCGCCGGGGGCCAGGTGCAGCACGTCCCCATCGGCGAGCAGCAGCTGCTGCACGCGCCGGCCCCGCCACCAGAGCCCGTTGGTGGAGTTCAGATCGCTGATCAGCCACTGCCCATCGCAATGCTCCAGCAGGGCGTGCTGTTTGCTGACCCCCGCGGCACCCAGGCAGATGTCCGCCGTTGGATCGCGGCCGATGCGGTAACTGCCGGGGCTGAGCCGCCGCCGTTGCGGCTGGCCATCGGCTCCGCGCCAGCGGAGTTCAGCGGGCGGCACGCCCATGGCCGCGCCACAGATCGATCACCAGGCAGAGCACCGCCAGGTTGATGGCCACATCCGCCAGGTTGAACACCGGAAAGCTCACGGGCACCGCCTCAATCAGATCCACCACCCGACCCAGGCGCCAGCGATCGATGCCATTGCCGATGGCTCCCCCCAGCAGCAAGCCCAGCCCCGTGGCCTGCCAGGGCCGCAGGGGGCCGCTGGTCTGGATCCACACCACCAGCCCTACCGCCACGGCGGCACTCACCAGACCCAGCAGCAGGGCGTTGCCGGTGAGCAGGCTGAAGGCGGCACCGGTGTTGAACACCAGGCGCAGTTGCAGCAGTCCCGGCAGCAGGGGCGACACCACCCCGGGCTGCAGGTTGGCGCTGGCCCAGGCCTTGCTGAGCTGATCGAGCACCACCACCACCAGCGCGGTGCGGTACACCACTGCGGTGGGGGTCACGGCACCGGTCACGGCTCCACCAGCAGCAAACGCCGCAACGGCAGGGCCAGCACGGCCACGGCGCAGCAGAGCAACAGCTGGGGCAGCAGTGGCCCGAGGCTGTAGCTGATCAACAGTTGCGGCAGGGCACCGTTCCAACGCTGCACCAGACCCCCCAGCAGCAGGTTGGCCAGGCCGCAGGCCTGCAGCACCAGCAGCCCCACCACCGACGCCCCCGCAAGGCTGAGCAGGTTGTCCATGCCCGGCTGCCGCCCCAGGCGGCCCGTGAGCCAGGCGGCGGGAAGAAAACCGGCGATGTAGCCGAACCCGGGATCCAGCAGGTAGCTCAGGCCGCCGCCCGCCTGAAACACCGGCAGCTGGAACAGCCCCAGGCTGATGTAGGCCACCCCCGCCAGCATCGCCGGCCGCGGGCCGCAGACCAGGGCCGTCAGCAGCAGGGCCGGCACCTGCAGGCTGATCGGCAACGGAATCACACTGAGCCCCGTGGTGCCCAATGCGGGCAATGCCGCCTGGATCAGGCCGCCGCACACCAGCAGCAGCAAACCGGCGAGGGCACCGCTCCAGTTGGTCAGGGCGCGCACGGCAGGCCAGGCAACGGGCCCCATCCTGCAGGAGAGTGGCAGCATCGCAACCCGGCCGGTTCCCATCGCCATGTCCGACGCGCCTGAGTCTGCAGAGCTGGAGGTGGGGGCCCGCGTGCGCCTGCTGCAGGCACCGGCCTACCTCAAGAGCGCCGATGCGATGCCGATGCTGCGCCCCCCCGATCTGGTGGACGCCGGTGAGGAGGGGGAGGTGGTGGGCCTCCGGGCCGGGGAGCAGGTGGCGGTGCGCTTTCGCCGCGGTGCCTTCCTGCTGGAGCGCCGCCAACTGGAACGACTGGCTTGAGCCCTGGCCAGCCTGCTCAGCTAGCCAAGGGGTGCCGCTGCCATTCCCGCTCGGCAGCGGCCAAGGCTGAGGCCGGGCCGCACAGGCTGAGGCATGGCCGTGCCAGCAGCTGACGGGCGGCGTTGTGCAGGTCCGTCGGGGTGAGCTGGGCCGCCGCCTGCAGGCTGCGGTCGGCGAAGTCCATCGCCAGGCCATGGCCCAGCACCAGGGCTTGGCGGTCAGCCAGTTGGCTGCTGGTCTGGCGCCCCAGGGCTTCCTGACCCCGGAACTTGGCCAGGGTCAGCTCCAACTCCGCTGGGGTGAGCGGCTGCTCCAGCAGCCGCTGCCACTCGTTGAGCAACTCACGGCAGGCGTCTGCGGCCCGATCGGCTGAGCTGGAGAGGTGCATCACGAAGGGC
>JBEBCX010000112.1:0-5594 GCA_041157425.1 Cyanobacteriota bacterium
GGACGGCTCCAACCCCAACCCCTCCGGTGCACCGTCGAGGAACCCCTCGCGGTTGCTCCAACTGCCCGCCTCCCGGGCCGTCACCAGGGCATCCATGAAGCGAAGGTCGGCGAAGGCATCACGGCCATAGATCACCTGCCCTCGGTACACCTCACGGCAGTCCTTGTTGACAAACCGGGGGGTCAACGCGGCACCGCCCAGGATCACGGGCACATCGATGCCGGCTTCGTTGAAGGCTTCGAGGTTGTCCTTCATGAAGGCGGTGGATTTCACCAGCAGGCCGCTCATTGCAATGCAGTCGGCCTGGTGCGTTTGCTGGGCTTCGATGATGGCTTCCACCGGCTGCTTGATGCCGAGGTTGATCACCTCGTAGCCGTTGTTGGTGAGGATGATGTCCACCAGGTTTTTACCGATGTCATGCACGTCACCCTTCACGGTGGCGATCAGGAATTTGGCCTTGGCGTTGCTCTCCCCTTCCACCTTGTCCATCAGCGGCTCCAGCTGTGCAACCGCCGCCTTCATGGTTTCGGCGCTCTGCAGCACGAAGGGCAATTGCATCTGCCCGGAGCCGAACAGATCGCCCACCACCTTCATGCCATCGAGCAGGAAGGTGTTGATGATCTCCAGGGGTTTGTAGCGCTCCAGGGCGATGTTCAGCGCTGCATCCAGGCCAATGCGCTCGCCATCGATGATGTGTTGCTTGAGGCGCTCCTCAATCGGCAGCTGATCGAGGGAGGGGCCCGAGGCGCGGGCCTCCTTGGCGGACACCCCTTCAAACAGCTGGGTGAGCTCGGTGAGCGGGTCGTAGACGCAGACGCCGTTCTCGAAGCGGCGCCGGTCGTGGATCAGGTCACGGCAGACCTGTTGATGCTCGGCGCTGATTTTGGCGAGGGGAAGGATCTTGGCCGGACTGACGATGGCGGCGTCCATGCCCGCTTCGCAGCAGTCGTGCAGGAACACCGAATTCAGCACGATGCGCGCCGCCGGTGAGAGGCCGAAGCTGACGTTGCTCACGCCCAGCACCACGTGCACGCCGGGCAATTGCTCACGGATCATGCGGATCGCCTGCACCGTGGCCAGGCCGTTTTCACGGTCCTCTTCGATGCCGGTGGAAATGGGCAGGGCCAGGGGGTCGTAGAAGATCTCATGGGCCGGAATGCCGAATTCGACGGCATCGCGGTAGGCCCGCTGGGCAATCGCCAGCTTGCGCTCGGCGGTGCGGGCCATGCCCTGCTCATCGATCGTGCCCACCACCACCCCGGCGCCATAGCTGCGGGCCAGCTCCAGCACCTTGAAGAAGCGTTCATCGCCGTCTTCGTAGTTGGTGGAGTTGAGGATGCACTTGCCGCCGGCCACCTTGAGGCCGGCTTCCATCTTCTGCCACTCCGTGGAGTCGAGCATCAGCGGCAGGTTGACGTTCGTCACCAGACGGCTCACCAGCTCGCGCATGTCGCGCTCGCCATCGCGACCCACGTAGTCGACGTTGACGTCGAGCACGTGGGCGTTCTCCTTCACCTGGCCGCGGGCCACGGCCACCAGGCCATCCCAGTCCTCCTCCGCCAGCAGTTCACGCACCTTCTTGCTGCCACTGGCGTTGAGGCGCTCACCAATGATCAGGAAGGAGTTGTCCTGGTGGTAGGGGGTGACCCCATAAATGGAGCTGGCGGCGGGTTCAAAGCGCAGCGCCGGCCTCGGACCGCTCGGATCAGCTGCACCCTGGGAACGGCGCACCGGCCGCGGTGCCGGCGTGAGCTCCTGGGCCAGCTCCGCCAGGGCAGCGATGTGGGCGGGGGTGGTGCCGCAGCACCCCCCGATCACCTGCACCCCCAGGTCCTCCACAAAGTGCATCAGCTGCATCTTCATTTCGGTGGGGGTGAGCCGGTAGTGGGCCACGCCACCGATGTTTTCGGGCAGGCCGGCGTTGGGGATGCAGCTCACCACAAACGGGCAGTGCTCGCTGAGGTAGCGCACGTGCTCCTTCATCTGCTCCGGGCCGGTGGCGCAGTTGAGGCCGAGCACGTCGATCGGGAACGGCTCCAGGATCGCCACCACCGCGGCGATGTCGGAACCCACCAGCATGGTGCCGGTGGTTTCCATGGTGACGCTCACCATCAGGGGCCGGCGCTGGCCGGTGCGCCGGAAGGCCTGCTCAATGCCCTGCAGAGCCGCCTTGATCTGCAGCACGTCCTGGCAGGTCTCCACGATGAACAGGTCGACGTCGCCGGCGATCAAGCCCTCCGCCTGTTCCGCGAAGGCGTCGCGCAGCTCGTCAAAGCCGATGTGCCCCAGGGTGGGCAACTTCGTGGTGGGCCCCATGGAGCCGGCCACAAAGCGGGGCTTGTCAGGGGTGCTGTAGGCGTCAGCCACCTCGCGCGCCAATTCGGCGGCGCGTTTGTTGATGGCAAATGCCTGGTCCTCCAAGTTGTATTCCGCCAGCACCGTGGAGGCCGCCCCAAAGGTGTCGGTCTCGATCACATCGCAGCCGGCATCCAGGAACTGCCGGTGCACCGCCTGCACCGCATCCGGGCGGGTGAACACCAGGTTTTCGTTGCAGCCCTCCAGGGCCGCACCGCCGAAATCCTCGGCGCTGAGGTTCATCTGCTGGAGCGAGGTGCCGGTGGCCCCGTCGAACACCAGAACCGGCGACCCCGGGCTGTGCAACCGCTCGAGGAAACCGATGCGTTGGGTGCTGGTGCTGTTGGGCATCAACCGTCGAGGCGCACGCGCGTCACCCAGTGGTCATAGGCGGGATCGCGCCCCTCTGTGATCGCCGTGAGCCGCTCGCGGATCGCATCCATCACGGGACGCTGGGGCCGCAAGTCGGTGCTTTCCACACGCCGCACCGGCGTGACCTTGGCGGCGGTGCCGCTGAGGAACACCTCATCGGCGACAAACAGCTCGCTCTTGTCGACCGGGCGCTCCAGGGTGGGGATGCCCATGGCCTGGGCCAGCTCCAGCACGCTGGCCCGGGTGATGCCCTCCAGGATGTCCTGGTCGACGCCGGGGGTGATCAGCACGCCGTCGCGCACGATGAACAGGTTCATGCCGCTGGCTTCACTCACCTTGCCGCGGCTGTTGAGCAGCAGGGCCTCATCGAAGCCGCTCTTCACCGCTTCGGTCTTGGCCAGGGAGCTGGTGATGTACGCGCCGCTGATCTTGCCGCGCAGCGGCAGCGAGCGGTCCTCCTGGCGGGTCCAGGAGCTGATGCGGCAGCTCACCCCCTCCGGTGAGAGGTAGTCGCCCAACTCCAAGCCGTAGATCAGGAAGTCGGTCTCGATGTTGTGCAGCCGCGGGGCAATGCCCAGGTCGCTGGTGTACACAAACGGCCGCAGGTACACCGGGCAGCTGGGCTTGTTGGCCCGCAAAAACTGCTCGATGGCGGCGTGGATGGTGGTTTCACTGAGCTCCGTCAGCAGCAGACGGGCGCTCTGGCTCAGCCGTTTGGCGTGGCGGTCCGCCCGAAACAGCAGGATCTCCTGGGGATCGGCGGGGTTGGGAAGGGCCCGCATGCCACCGAAGGCCCCGGTGCCGTAATGCAGGGCGTGGGTGGCCACCGACAGGGTGGCCTCCGCAAAGGGCACACAGCGGCCACCGAACCAGGCGTAGGGCAGGAATTGGTGCATGGATCCGGCGGGCGGTGGGGGCCACAGCTGCCGCTGATCTTCTCACCGCCGCCCCCCGCCCTGCGAGCCAGCGGCGGCAGCAAGATGGGCCGATGCACCGTCTCGCCGCTGTTCCTGGCAGCGCCTCCCCCTCCGATGGGGTGGTGTTCATCGAGCAGCCACCGGCGGAGGTGGTGCTGCTCAGCAGTGCCGACACCGATCTCGCTGCCCTGGCGGCGCTGTTGGACCGCGACCCCCACCCCCTGGGGCCGGAGATCGCCATCCGGGCTTTGAACCTGGCGGCCCTGCAGCACCCCGCCGTGCTCGACCACTACCTGCGCACCAGCCTTCAGCTGACACGGGTGTTGGTGGTGCGGCTGCTGGGGGGCCGAAGCCACTGGGGCTATGGGCTCGAACAACTCCAGCAGTGGGCCCATCAGAGCGCGGACCGTCATCTGTTGGTGCTGGCGGGCACCGCCGATCTGGAGGCGGAGCTGCTGCCCCTGGGCAACGTGGACGCGCAGCTCAGCCAGGCTTGCGGCCGCTGCCTGCTGGAGGGCGGTGAGGCGAACGTGCGCCAGGTGCTCGGCAGCCTGGGTGCCCTGTTGGAGGGGGAGACCCCACCCATGCCCCAGCTGCAGCCGCTGGCTGATCCGCTGCCCCACGACTGGCGCGAGGAGCCTGGCCCCCGGGTGGGGGTGGTGCTGTATCGGGCCCTGCTGCAATCGGGCGATCTGGCCCTGGTGGACGCCCTGCTGGAGGCGCTGCGGCAGCAAGGCCTGACCCCACGGGCCCTGTGGGTCAGCAGCCTGCGCACGGCTTCTGTGCAGGAGGGGGTGAGCGATCTGCTCCGCCGTGAGGGGGTTGATCTGGTGCTCTGCACCACCGCCTTTGCCTCGGTGCAGCTCAGCGAAGCTGGATTGGGGGCTCCGCTCTGGGACGGGCTGGGGGTTCCGGTGCTGCAACTGCTCTGCAGCAGCCAGAGCCGCGAGCAGTGGGAGGGCAGCAGTCTTGGCTTGCCAGCGCTCGACCTCAGCCTGCAGGTGGCCCTGCCGGAACTGGATGGCCGCATCACCACCCGGGTGGGGGCGTTCAAGCAGGTGTTCCGTGCTGATGCGCGCCTGGCCACGGCGCTGCAGCGCTACCAGCCAGACCCAGAGCGCCTCGCCTGGGTGGCCGCCCTGGCGGCCCACTGGTGTCAATTGCGCCACACCCCCGCGCGGGATCGGCGCCTGGCGTTGGTGCTGGCCAATTACCCCACCCGCAACAGCCGTCTGGCCAATGGGGTGGGGCTCGACACCCCCGCCAGCTGCGCCGCGATGCTGGGGTGGCTGCGCGAGGCCGGCTACGACCTGGGGGACGGACCCCTGCCCGGCGATGGCGATGGCTTGATCCGGGCCCTGCTGGAGGGCCGCAGCAACGACCCTGAAAGCCAACACCGCCCCCCCCTGGCCCACCTTCCGCTGGAGACCTATCAACAGTGGTTTGCAGGCCTGCCGCAGCCGGGCCGCAGCCGCCTGGAGCAGCAATGGGGACCGCCGCAGGCGGATCCGCAGCTGGAGCCGGAGGGTTTTCCGATCCACGGCCTGCGTTTCGGCCACGTGGTGGTGCTGATCCAACCGGAGCGTGGCTACGGGCGCAATCCGGCCCTCAGCTACCACAGCCCGGATCTCCCCCCCACGCACCTCTACCTGGCCCAATACCTCTGGTTGCGGCAACGGGCCCGGGTGCAACTGGTGTGTCACGTGGGCAAGCACGGCAACCTCGAGTGGCTGCCGGGCAAGGGCCTGGGGCTCTCGGACTGCTGCTACCCCGAATGGGCCCTGGGGCCGATGCCCCATGTCTACCCCTTCATCGTCAATGACCCGGGGGAGGGGTCCCAGGCCAAGCGCCGGGCCCAAGCGGTGATCCTCGACCACCTCACGCCACCGCTGGACAGGGCGGGCCTCCATGGCGACCTGCGCAGCCTGGAGGCCCTGCTGGATGAGTACT
>JBEBCX010000113.1:0-5577 GCA_041157425.1 Cyanobacteriota bacterium
GCCGCGCCTGGCGCTCCACCTCCGCCTTGGGGCGCTTGCGCACCAGCACCGGCGCCAGGGTGAGGTTCTCCAGCACCGTCAGGTGGGGGAAGAGGTTGAACTGCTGGAACACCATGCCCACCTCGCGGCGGATCGCATCGATGTTGCGCACGTCGTTGGAGAGCTCCATGCCATCCACCACGATCGAGCCCTTCTGGAAATCCTCCAGGGCGTTGAAGGTGCGGATGAAGGTGCTCTTGCCCGAACCGGAGGGGCCCATGATCACCACCACCTCCCCCTGGCGCACGGTGAGGTCCGCACCGCGCAGGGCCTGAAAGCCATTGGGGTACCACTTCTCGACCCCACGGGCCTCGATCATCACGGCGCCAGAGGCGGAGCTGGAGGGGTTGGTCATGCCCGTGCGGCGGAGAGGGTGTTGGGGTTGAGGCGGGTTTCCAGGGCGCGGCTGCCCAGGCCGAGGGCCGCGCAGCAGCACCAGAACAGCACTGCGAGCAGCAGGTACACCTCGGCGTTTTTGCCGAGGAAGGCGGGGTTGGCCATCACCGTGCGCGCCACCCCCAGCAGATCGAGCAGGCCGATCAGCGACAGCAGGGTGGTGTCCTGCAGCAGGGTGATGAACTGCCCCACCGTGGCGGGCAGGGCCACCCGCAGGGCCTGGGGCAGCACCACATGGATCAGCGCCTGGGGCACCGGCAGCCCCAGGGCGCGGGCCGCCTCCATCTGGCCGCGGGGCACCGCCGCCAGGCCGGAGCGCACCGCCTCCGCCACATAGGCGGCGGCGAAGAAGGTGAGCACCCAGGCCGCCCGCCACACCCGATCGGGGGCCAGGCCCCCCGGCAGCAGGAAGCCCAGGATGTTCTGCCCCAGAAACAGCAGGGTGATCAACGGGGCGCCGCGGATGAACTCGATGTAGATCACCGAGCCCCAGCGCAGCAGTGGCAGCTCACTGCGCCGCCCCAGGGCCAGGGCCACCCCCAGGGGGAAGCAGAGCAGGATCGCGAAGGTGGATTGCACCAGGGTGAGCAGCAGGCCGCCCCAGTCGCTGGGGCGCACGGGCATCAGCCCCAGCCCACCGCTGATCAGCACCATGCCCACCAGGTAGAGCAGCGGCCACAGCAGCGGCAACAGCCGGCGCCAGGCCGTCGGCAGGCGATCACCCCAGCGGCCGGCCCCCCAGCGCAGCGCCAGCAGCAGGGCCGTGATCAACCACCAGCGGGCCTGGATCGCCAGGGTCAGCTGCAGAAACAGCGGCGCCGCCAGGGCCAGGGCCACCAGCAGCACGGCCGCAATGGCGTCGTTGCGGGGCCAGCTGCGGCCCCGCAGCACCCCCCAGCTCAGGCCCGTTGCAGCCGCCAGCAGGGTGGTGAGCAGCCACAGGCGCCACTGTTGATCGAGGGGGTACCGGCCCACGGCAAACAGGGTGCTGTTGGCCTGCACCACGGCCCACTGCGCCTGGAAAAAGGCCCAGCGCAGGAATCCGCCCCCCAACGCCAGCAGGGCCCCCAGCAGCACCAGGGTGATCAGGCCGTCGGTGCGGCTGCCGAACAGCTCGCGCCGCAGGCGCAGGGCGAGGGCCGGCAGGGCGGTGCGGTCCATCAGCGCTCCCTCAGCTGCACGAGCTGATTGAGGCCATTCATCAGGGCTGAGATCAACAGATCCAGCACCAGATAGGCCCCCAACAGGATCAACATCACCTCCACGGCGCGGCCGCTTTGATTGAGGGTGGTTTCGGCCACGGAATAGAGGTCGCTGTAGCCGCAGGCCACCGCCAGCGAGGAGTTTTTGGCCAGGGAGATGTACTGGCTGTTGAGCCCGGGCACGATCACCCGCAGGGCCTGGGGCAGCACGATGCGCCGCAGGGTCTGCAGGGGCATGAACCCGAGGGAGCGGGCCGCCTCCCACTGCCCCTGGGGCACGGAGGCCACCCCGCCCCGCACCACCTCAGCGATGAAGGCGCCGGTGTACACCACCAGGCCGGTGAGCAGGGCCCCGAATTCCACGGTGAGCCGCAGCGGCGCATGCCACTGCCCCCCCTCCAGATGGGGGCCGGCCCAGGTGAGGTGGAGCGGGTCGGTGAACCAGCCCAGGTAGAGCCCGGAGCGCGCCAGCACCACGCCGGGCAGCTGCAGGGCATCGCGGCCGTTGGGCAGCGCCAGGAACACCACGAAATACCAGAACACCAGCTGCAGCAGCAGCGGGATGTTGCGGATCAGCTCCACGTACACCCGCGCCAGGCGGCGCAGCAGGCCATTGCTGCTGAAGGAGGCGGTGCCCACCAGGGTGCCGAGCACGGTGGCCCCCACCAGGCCGGCCAGCACCACCCGCAGGGTGTTGGCCAGGCCCGCCAGCAGAGCTCGCCAATAGGGGAGGCTGGCGTCGTAGGGCAGCAGGGTTTCGGAGATGTCGAAGCCGGCCGGGTTGCCCAGCCAGCGCCAGCTCAACAGCAGCCCGGCGGCGGTGAGGTTGCGCACCAGGTTGCCCAGCAGAAACGCCACCACCACCAGCACCGCCAGGGCAACGGCGCCCTGCACGATCCAGGGGATCCAGCGGCGATCCCGCCACCAGGGGGTCACCGCAGAGGGGGGCACCGCCGCGGCCATCAACGGAACGGCGGTGAATAGATCAGGCCGCCCTGGTTCCACTGGCGGTTGAGGCCGCGCTCCAGCTTGAGCATCGAGCCGGCACCCACGTTGCGCTCAAAAATCTCGCCGTAGTTGCCCACCGCCTTCAGGGCCAGCACCACGAAGTTGGCGGGCAGGCCCAGCTGTTTGCCGAAGTCGCCCTCCACGCCGAGGAAGCGGCGCAGGTCGGCCAGGTTGGTGTTGGCCTTGGCCTCGGCCACCTTGGCGTCAACGTTGGCCTGGGTGATGCCGAGCTCCTCGGCCTGCATCAGGCCAAAGATGATCCAGCGCACCGCATCGGCCCAGGCGGGGTCGGCGTTCACCGTGGCGGGGCTGAGCGGTTCCTTGCTCAACACCTCCGGCAGCAGGGTGTGGGCGGCGGGGTCGGGGAAGCTGGTGCGCTTGCCCGCCAGCTGGGAGCGGTCGCTGGTGACCGCCACGCAGCGGCCCTGCAGGTAGGCGGCGTAGGTCTGGTCGCCGGTCTGGAAGCGCAGGGGCGTGTAGGGGGCCTTGATCTCCCGCATCCGGTCGGCCAGGTTGAGCTCGGTGGTGGTGCCGCTCTCCACGCAGATCGGTTTGCCCGCCAGGTCTTTGAGGGTCTTGATGCCGCTGGCCTTGGGGGTCATGACCCCTTGACCGTCATAGAAAACAGTGGGGGCAAAGCTGAGGGCGTTGCCGCCGGGGGCATCGCGGCTCAGGGTGGCGGTGGTGTTGCGCGACAGCAGATCGATCTCGCCACTGGCGAGGGCCGCGAAGCGCTCGGTGGAGTTGAGGTCGCGGAAGTCCACCTGCTTGGCATCCCCCAGCACCGCCGCCGCGGTGGCCTTGCAGATGTCCACATCCAGGCCGCTGTAGCTGCCGTCGGGGTTCACGAAGCTGAAGCCCGGCAGCTTGCCGTCCACCCCGCAGATCAGCTTGCCGCGGCCCGTGATGGCGGTGAGCTTCTGGCTCTGGATGCCGCCGCCATCGCTGGCGCAGCCCACCAGGGTGAGGGCCGTGAGCAGGGGAAGAGCTGCCGTCAGCGGACGCCGCCAGGCCATTGCCGTGTTCCGGGGTTCGGCGCAGTTTGCCAGCAACTTCGGCTCGGCGCCTAGGTTCAGATGAAGCGATTCGCCAGGAGTGTCGCCCCAATGGCCAGCCCTGCCGAGCACGGCTCCAGCGCCGGCGGCGGCCCCTGGGAACCGGGGGCGCGGCTGACGCTGCGGCGGCCCGACGACTGGCATGTGCACCTGCGCGATGGCGCCCTGCTGCAGGCGGTGGTGGGGCACACCGCCCGGCCATTTGCGCGGGCGATCGTGATGCCCAACCTGCGGCCACCGATCACCACCGCCGCCATGGGGGCCGCCTACCGGCAGCGGATCCTCTCGGCCCTGCGCCAGGGCGCCGGCGAGGCGGCGGCGGCGGCATTCACGCCGCTGATGACGGCCTACCTCACCGAATCGATCGACCCCGATGAGCTCGAGCGGGGGCACAGCGAAGGGGTGTTCACCGCCGCCAAGCTCTACCCCGCCGGGGCCACCACCAATTCCGATGCGGGCGTGCGCGACCTGGCCCACATCCCACGGGTGCTGGAGCGGATGGAGCGGATCGGCATGCCCCTGCTGATCCACGGGGAGGTCACCGATCCGGCGGTGGACATCTTTGACCGCGAGGCGGTGTTCATCGAACGGCACCTGCAGCCGCTGCTGCAGCGCCACCCCGGCCTCAAGGTGGTGCTGGAGCACATCACCACGGCGGAGGCGGCGGCCTTTGTGGCGGAGGGCCCCAGCACCCTGGCGGCCACCATCACCCCCCACCATCTGCACATCAACCGCAACGCCCTGTTCCAAGGGGGCCTGCGGCCCGACTTTTACTGCCTGCCGGTGGCCAAACGGGAGCTGCACCGCCAGGCCCTGCGGCGCGCCGCCACCTCCGGCAGCCCCAAATTTTTCCTGGGCACCGATTCCGCCCCCCACGAGCGGCACGCCAAGGAATCGGCCTGCGGCTGCGCCGGCATCTACAACGCGCCTTACGCCATCGAGAGCTACGCCCAGGTGTTCGGCGAGGAGGGGGCCCTGGAGCAGCTGGAGGGGTTTGCCAGCGAACACGGCCCCCGCTTCTACGGCCTGCCCCTCAACCAGGGCCAGATCACCCTGGAGCGCCGCGCGCTCGACCCCGACGGGCCGGGCCTACCCGCCGTGCTGGAGCTGCCCAACGGCAGCGGCACCCCCACACGGCTGGTGCCGTTCCACGCCGGCGACCAGCTGGAGTGGGCGCTGGTGGAGGCCTGACGGGGGCGGCGCCCAGCGCAACTTGCCCATCAAGAAACAGCGTTTTATGGTGCGCGCGACGTAATCCATGGGCGGGCACTTCTTCGATGGCGCTGTTTTCCTGGATCACCAGTTTGAACAGCGATGCCCTCACCGATGCCCTGGAACTCCCCCTGCGCCAATTAGGGCTTGTGGTGGATCCCCTGGTGAGTTCCGATAGCCAACTGCTCGCCAAAGACGACCCATCACGCTCCATCCCCCTGGCCCAGCGGGTCACCGTGGTGGCCTCCTGGAACTGCCAGCGCACGCGCGAATGCCAGCTGGAGGTGCGCAGTTCGGAGCCCCAGTTGCGCCAGGGCACCCGCTGCCAACAGATCGCCGAACAACTCCAGGAGCAGGCCTGCCTTCGGTAGCCGGGCGAACGGTTAAAGGCCGGTTTGGTGTCTTTGGCTACCTGGATGGGCGCCACCGCCCCATAGGGTCCGCAGCACTGACCGGCCCAGCAATCCCATGCAAACCCAAGTGCTGAGCCAGCTCCCCGATGGCAGCTGGAACCCGCTCAAGGTTTACCCCAACCCGCTGTTGGCCTACATCGCCGCCCGCAAACTGAGCCGCCGTGAGCAGCGGCCCTGCCGCACCGTGTGCATCAGCGGCCAGGTGCTCGACGAAATCCTGCCCGCCTGACGTCCCGACGACGGATTGTGCTT
>JBEBCX010000114.1:0-5557 GCA_041157425.1 Cyanobacteriota bacterium
TCCAGGTTGTCGCGGGTCACAGCCCAGGAGGTCTGTTTCTTGAGCTCCACGCCGGTCATGCCCTGCTTGGCGAAGAAGCCCTTCTCCTTGGCCACGATTAGGGGGGCGGCGTCGGTGAGGGCGATGAAGCCCAGCTCCACGCTGGTGGTTTCCGGCTTGCCGGGGGCGGCCTGGGCGGCCAAGGGGCTCAGCAGGCTGGCCACGCCGCCGAATTGGATCACGGCGCCGGTGGTGGCGGCCAGGCCGGACAGCAGCGCTTTGCGTCGGGTGATGGATGTCATGGGGAATTGGCCCTCGCGGGGCCCGTGCGATCAGGGGGATCACCGTTGGCCACAGCAGCCGATCGGTGCTGAAGAAACCAAAGGGGATGGAGCCTGACCGGCCTCACAACAACGGGCCGCCGTCAGAGCGAATTCAGCGGTTGGCGCACAAGCTGACCAACGGGAATTAAGAGATCACGGCGAGGGCACCCCCTCCCGTGGCGGTTGATACGGTTTTTCAGGTCAATGGCCGTTTGGTGCCGGCTCGTACCTAATGCGATGGCCCTGGGGCCAGCAGCTCCTCGAAGGCGGCGTCGAGGTTGTGGTGGTCGTGGCCGGGGCGGGCCAGCTTGCACAGGGCGAAGCGTCCCAGTTCCCCTAGCCCCTGCCAGTGCTCCAGCGTGAGGGCCACCTGGCGTGCGTGCGCGGCCCGCGCCACCTCCTCGGGCACCACGTCAAGCGTTTGCCAAGGCTCCCCCTCGGCGGGGGGAAGCGGTTGGGCGACGCCGTCGGCCAAGGGGGTGGTGAGCACCAGCAGGTGGGCCCGGAGTTGGACCAGGGCCTCGGGTTGGTCGTCCCAGTCCACCAGCTGCTGGCGTTGTGGCTGGCTGAGTTCCAGCCAATGGCTGAGTTTGAGCTTGAGGCCGATCAGGTCGAGCTTGCGCCGCACACACAGGGGAATGCAGCGCCAGCTGCCGATGAAATCGCTCTCGAAGCCGAAGCAGTGCTGGGCAGGGTGCTGAAGGGCTGCCATGGCCGGGGTCGATTCAGGGCGTTTGCTGCCGGATCGTCTCCAGCAGCCGCAGGGCCGCCCCGTCGTGGAGTAGCGCCCGGCCCTGGGCCAGGCCGGCCTCCTGGCTGGCGCTGTGGCCCGATTGCCAGAGGTAGGTGCCCGCGTTCCAGATCAATGAGGTGGCCAGGGGGCCCTGGCCACCCAGGGCGGCGAAGGCCTGGCCCGCCCACTGCTCCAGGCTCTCCCAGCGGGGATCCTCGCCGTAGCACCCGTGGTCGCGGGGGTGAAGGATCAAGCGTCCATCGCTTTCGCCATCCGGCCGGCCGGTGACGCAGGCCCGGCTGATGGGTAGGTCGGTGCTGCCCTCCAGGCCCTTGATGGTGAGCACGTTGGTTTCGCCGGCCAGCTTCAGGGCCTGCCAGGCGCGCGTCTCCGTGGGGGGGTGCACGAAGCCGCTGATCAGCAGGTGCGGGCCCCGGTGTGGGGTCCACAGCAGCTCAAGGCTGGCCAGGGGCGGACGCTTGCCGATGTCCTCGCGGATGGGGATCAACACCTCCGCGGCTGGGAAGTGGTCGGGCTGGTGCACCAAGGCCAGCTTCCAGCGCTCCAGGCCCCCTTGCACCCATTCGAGGCTGCGCCCCTCCAGCTGCAACCCCAGGGCGGCGAACAGCTCCAGGGCTGTCACCCCGTATTTCACCGGCATGCGCCGGCCCCCCTGCAGCACCACCGGAATGCCGGCGCTGGCCAGCACCAGGGCGGTGAGCGGGTAAATGGGGGCGGTGCGGCTGCGGCCGTCGAAGGGGACGCCGAAGCACAGGGCTTGCTCCTGGCTGTGGAGCTGGGGGCCCTGGCGCCGGTACACGTCCAACATGCCGGTGAGCTCCTGGGGCTCGGGCCGGCGGATGCGGTGGGCGATCAGAAAGGCGCCGATCTGGGCGGGGCTGGCCTCGCCATTGAGCATTAGCTCCAGGGCGTCGGCGGCCTCCTCACGGGTGAGTCCGCTGCTCGTGTGCTCACCGCTGCCCACCTTGCCCAGGTAGGTGCGAAAACGGTCCCGGCCCGCTACCGGGACCGACTCTGGTTGAGGTGGGGCTGCGGGAGCCTGCGCAACCATCGGGTCGGCAGCGGGGCGGGACTTTTGATTCTCACCCACGGGCCGCGGGGCCCTGTGGTGGCCTGCGGCCCGGGGCGGTGGGTTCGCCATGCACCCGTGTTTTGTATCCAAAGCAACACTTGAGGGGCGGGGCCGTTGCGCACCCTGGGATGCCAATGGCCCTCCGGTGATGGCAGCTGCCCTCAGCAAAATCGAGCAGGCCAAAGCCGATCTGTGCGGCCTCGAGCTGGAGCCGCAGCTGGCCCAACTGGCCTCCACCGGCTGGGACAACCTCGACGAGGCCACGCTCACCATCCGGCTCAAGTGGCTGGGGATCTTCTTCCGCCCCGTGACCCCCGGGCGGTTCATGGTGCGGCTTCGGTTGCCCAACGGCGTGATCCAGGCGGAGCAGCTGGAGGTGCTGGCCGATGCGGTGGACCGCTGCGGTGAATGGGGTTCGGCGGACATCACCACCCGCCAGAACATTCAGTTGCGGGGCCTGTTGCTGGAGGACATGGCGCCCCTGCTGAGCGCCATGCAGGCGGTGGGCCTCACCAGCCGCCAGTCGGGCCACGACAACCCCCGCAACATCACGGGCAATCCCTTCGCGGGCCTCGATCCGGAGGAGTTGGTGGACACCCGCCCCCTGGTGGAGGCGATCCAGAGGCGCCTGCTGGCGGACGACGCCCCCACCAACCTGCCCCGCAAGTTCAACATCGCCGTTGGCGGTGCCCCCGACAGCTTTCTGCTGCACAACGACCTGGCCTTCCTGCCGGCGGAGCACAACGGCCAGCTGGGCTTCACCGTGATGGTGGGGGGCTTTTTCTCGGCCCAGCGCAATGAGCTGGCCATCCCGTTGGGGGTGTGGCTCACGGGCGAGCAGCTGCCGGCCTTCAGCCTGGCGGTGCTGCGCCATTTCGAGCGTTGCGGCAACCGTCAGGCCCGCAACAAGAGCCGCCTCATGTACCTGGTGGATGAGCTGGGTCTGGACAACTACCGCGAGGCGGTGCTGGAGGCCTTTGCGGGCCTCGGCGGGCAAGGCGAACCCCACGACGGCTGCCATCTGGTGCAGCGCGCCCCCCGCTCCGGCCTGGGGGTTCAGCCCCAGAAGCAGGATGGCCTGGTGTGGGTGGGCTTGAGCGTGCCGGTGGGTCGCTTGGATGCGGCCTCCATGGCGGAGCTGGCGGCCATCGCCCGGCGCCATGGCAGCGGTGAGCTGCGCCTCACCGAAGCCCAGAACGTGTTGATCACCGGGGTGCCGCAGCAGGGGGTCGAGGCCCTGCTGGCGGAGCCGCTGCTGCAGCGCTTCAGTCCCAGCCCGGGGCCGCTGATGGCGGAGGCCGTGAGCTGCACTGGCAACCGCTACTGCAGCTTTGCCCTGATCCCCACCAAAAGCACCGCCCAGGCGGTGGTGGAGGAGCTGGAGCGGCGCCTGGAGCTGCCCCATGCTGTGCGCACCCATTGGACCGGTTGCCCGAACGCTTGCGGCCAGCCCTACATGGGGGAGATCGGCCTGATGGGCGCCAAGGCGCGCCACGACGGCCAGATGGTGGAGGCGGTGAAGCTGTACTTGGGTGGTGACATGGGCGCTGACCCCAAGCTGGCGGACTTGCACGACAAGGGGGTGCCCCTGGTGCAGTTGGTGCCGGTGTTGGAGGACCTGCTGGTGGAGCGCTTCGGTGCCCGCCGTCGCAGCCCCATCGCCTGAGGTGGTGATTGCGCCGTCGCCTGTCAGGCTGAAGCCCTCCGCCGATCCGTGCAACGTGGAGGGCGACCCCCAGCGTTGGCAGCAGATGCAGCGGCTGCGCCGCGGTCAGGAGCCTGTGGCGGCCTGGCTGGAGGGCCTGCTGCAGGGCGAGCTGGAGCCGGCGCCGGATCTTTTGGCGGCGCTCTGGGGACGGTTGGATCGCTCCAGCGTGGAACGGTTGTTGGCCGCTGCGGTGGGTGCGGATCCCACCCCTTGGATGGAGGCGGCCCGTCGCGAGCTGCCCCTGATCGCCGCGGAGTTCAGCGTGGTGCAGGCCTGGTTGGAGCCCCTGCTGGAGCACCAGGCCACCGTGGCCCCCACGCTGCAGCGGGGCTGGCTTGAAGTGCTGGCCCATTTTCAAGACCCCCGGGTGGCCCAACGGCTTCGGGCGGTGGTGCTGAAGGCCAGCCGCGGCCCCTGGGCCCCTGACACCTGGTCGGGCTTGCTGCCGCTGCTGCCCCTGTTGGGCCGCCAACGGCAACACCGCGATGCCGTGTTGTTGCTGCAGTGCTGCCTGGATCCAGGGCCCCTGGCCTGGCGCAAGGCGGCCCTGGAGGGGGTGGCCCTGGGGCTCTCCGCCTGGCCCTTGCCGTTGCTGAGGCCGGCGCTGTTGCGGCTGGCCCAAGACCTCGATCCCGTTCTGGCGGCCGGTGCCGTGGATCTGTTGGCCCGCCTGCCCAATGGCCAGCAGCCGTTGCGTCAGTTGGCTGCCCTGGACCTCGACCCCAACGTGGCCGCCCGCGTGAAGCGTCGCCTGCAGCTCTCCCCCATGGTGTTGGTGGTGCATGGCCGCCAGGGGGGAGACATCCCCAGTGCCTACGGCGAGCTGGCGGAGGAGTTGAGCCGGCGACGGCGTGCGCCGGTGGTGGTGCAGGCGCTCACCGCAGCCCCCCCGGCCGTGGACGGCAGCTTCTGGAGTCAGGCGCAACGGGCCGGAGCCATCACGGTGGTGCCCCTGTTGCTGTTGCCCGGCGAGCACGTGCGCAGGGATCTGCCCCAGCTCACTGCCGCCTGGGGGCTGGCCGCCGCTGAGGCCCTGCAGGGTGTTCCCCCGACGGTGCGGCGGCTGCCGTTTCTGGGGGCCTGGCCCGCTTGGCAGCGTCAGCTGGCCGATGAGCTGCATCGGGCCGCGGCGGGTCGTGCCTGGTGCTGGGTGCACCATCCCCTGCAGGGGGCTCTGGCCCAGCGCTACCTGGCCTATCTGGGGCGGCGGCTGGGCCGAGCCGGGGTGCCGGCCGCTGAGGCGGATCAGTCCTTGCAGTTGCCGCCGCTGCCGGGGACGTCCGCCCTGGTGGTGCCCCTGGCCCTGGCCCCCAACCGCATGGCCGAAGCACTCAACATGGATGCTGCGGTGCCTCAGGGTTGCGAGGTGCTGTCCCCCTTGCTCAGCCTGTCCGCCATGCGCTCGGTTCTGCTGGATCGTCTTGAGGCGGAGCCATGAGCGACGTCACCCCCGGCACGGTGTATCTGGTGGGGGCGGGGCCTGGTGATCCGGACCTGCTCACCGTGAAGGCGCAACGGCTCCTGCGCCAGTGCGATGCTCTCGTGTACGACTCTCTGGTGCCGCGGGAGGTGCTGGCCCTGGTGCCGGAGACGGCGGAACAGCACTTCGTGGGCAAACGCCGCGGCCACCACTCCGTTCCCCAGCCTTCCACCAACGCTGTGCTGGTGCAGTTGGCGACCCGCCACCGCCGTGTGGTGAGGCTCAAGGGTGGCGATCCCTT
>JBEBCX010000115.1:0-7061 GCA_041157425.1 Cyanobacteriota bacterium
GAATCGCTCTGGTTTCTGCTGGAGGCGGCGTGAGTGGAGGGGGCTTTGCCCACACCACTGCCGCAACGGGCCCTGATGGCGGCCGTTCGGCGCGCCACAGCGGTGCTGCTGTACTTGGATTTCGACGGCACGCTGGTGCCCATTCGCAGCGATCCGAGCCGCTGCCAGCTCAGTCCTGCCCTGGCCGTCACCTTGCGCCAGCTCGGTGCTGGCCTGCAGCATCCGCCGATCGATCTGGCGGTGATCAGTGGCCGCAGCCTGGTGGACCTGCGCCAACGCCTCGGGCCCGCTGCCGAGCATCTCAGCCTTGCCGGCAACCACGGCCTGGAGATCGCCAGCCATGGCCAGCTGTGGTGTGAACCGCGGGCGCGGGCGTTGATCCCCGCCCTCAATGCCGTGGCCGAGCACCTGCAGGATGCCTTGCAGGGCTGGCCCGGGGCCTGGCTGGAGCACAAGGGCCTGAGCCTCAGCCTGCACACCCGTGGTTTGGCGGCCGCACAACGGCAACCGTTGGCCTTGCACCTGATGCCGCTGCTGGAGCAGGTCCATGGGGAGGGGCAGTTTGTGCTGCGCCGCGGGCGGTTGGTGTTGGAGATCCGGCCGGCGATCCCCCACACCAAAGCCACAGCGGTGCAATGGCTGGAGGCCGAAGCCCAACGCCGTGGGCTGTGGTCGCCGTCCGCTGATGGGGAACCGCTCCGGCTCTATTTCGGTGACGACGACACCGATGAAGACGTGTTCCAGGGTTGGCCCGGGGTGGTGGGGGTGCGGGTGGGTCCGGGCGACCAAGACAGCGCTGCCACCTACCGCCTCAGTGGTCCGGCCGGCGTCGGGCGCTGGTTGGCTCAGCTGGCGGCCGCCTAAGACCCTGCGGCCCTCACCACATGGGACAACACCACTGGGCCTTGCGCTGGCAGTCCTGCAGATCAGCCAACTTGGTGGCGTTGTCGATGCAGCGGAGCCGTTGCTCCAGCCTCGCTTGGAGCCGTTGGGTCATCTGGCGCATCAGCGCCCGTTGCTCTTGAAACGTCAGGGGTTCCGCCTGGGCTGGGGCCGCCGCGGCCGTGGTGGCGGCCAGCAACAGCGGCAGCAGCCAGGCGTGGTGGGCATGGGGGTGGGACATCACCGTTGTGCGCGAAGGGCTAACTCCGGCCTAGGGGGCGCCCAGGGCCGCGGGGCCCTCTGCCACCGGCCCCCTGCCGGATTGCGGTGGATCTGCCGCAGTTGCAGCGAGGGTGCCTGGCGCAAACGCCAAAGACTGGGGGAAAGTGCCCCCACGCCATGGACACCATCGGGCCTGCCCTGCGGGTCGCCGCCCTCTGGGGGGCCTGGCTGCTGCTGATGCTGTTCCACGTGGAGCTGGGGCTGATGCCCCTGTTCCATGGCGCGTCGGTGGAGATCCAGAGCCAGGTGCCCGCCCGCCAGCTGCCACGGCTGTTCCTGGCGATGCTGGTGTACGTGTTGCTTCCGGTGTGGGCGCTGCTGCTCGCCGTGCATGCCGCAACGGCACCGGCGGGTTGGAGTGCCGCCGTGGGATGGCGGGCCGCCCAGTTCGCCCTGAGCCTGCTCTACAGCGCCACCAACGTGGTGCACCTGATGGCCGACATCCGCATTCCCGATTCCCGCGGTGACGCTCACCCTGGTGGGCGGGTTGCTCAACCTGGAAACCTGGCGCTGGTGGCAGGCGTGAGCGAGCTCACCAGCCTGCTGGTGGGTAGCGCCCTGATGGCACTGCTGGCCCTGGTGGGGGGCATCACGCTGCTGCTGCCGAGGCGGCGGTTGCAGCGGTTGTTGCTGCCCTTGGTGGCCCTGGCGGCCGGTTCCCTCCTGGGGGGCGCGCTGTTTCACATGATCCCCGAGGGCTTTTCGGCGTTGCCCCCGCGCCGGGCCGGTGGATGGGTGGCGGCGGGATTCAGCGCCTTCCTGGCCCTGGAGCAACTGCTGCAATGGCACCACTCCCATCGCAATGGCGGCCGCCAGCCCTCAGCCACGCAACCCCTGGCGGCGTTGATCCTGTTGGGGGATGGCGTTCACAACCTCACCTGCGGGATGGGTGTGGCCAGCACCTATTTGATGCATCCCGCCGCCGGTGTGGCCGCCTGGCTGGCGGCGGCGGCCCATGAAATTCCCCAGGAGTTGGGCGACTTCGGTGTGTTGGTGCACTGCGGCTGGTCGCCCCGGCGCGCGCTGCTCTGGAATGCCATCTCGGCGTTGACCTTCCCGATCGGCGCCCTGCTGGCCTGGGGCCTGCGGCACACCGAAAGCCTGGCGCCATTGGTGTTGTTTGCGGCCGGCAATTTCCTCTATGTGGCCGCGTCCGATCTGGTGCCTGAGATCAAGGCGCGTCTGCGTCTTCAGGAGGCCTTCACCGGCTTGGCTTGGTTCGCTGCGGGCCTGCTGCTGCTGGCCGCGCTGGTGAGGGATTGACGGGTCAGGGATGGAGCTGGTGGCGATGGGGCGCGTTGCCGAAGTGGGCGCGCGCCTCTGCCAACAGCTCGCCTTCGCTGCAGGCGCGATCGTCGATCGCGAGGCTCTCCAAACGCGCCAGCCAGCTCGGATGGTGCCGCTGCAGGTGCTCCTGCAGCTGATGGCGCAGATCACTCTGGCCGTGGCCATGGCCGATCAACAGCACGCGGTCGGCCTGGCCCACCGCTTCGCTGATCGCCTCCAGAAAGGCGTGGTCCAGCGGTGCCCGTTGGCCCGCGATGTCGCGGTCATGGCGGTGGCTCAAGCGTTGGCCGGCGCCCCAGAGGCCATGGGGTTTGAGCTCAGAGCGCTCCAGCGCTTCCCCCTCCAGCCACCACAGGTGGGCCGCGGTGTGATTCAGCTGAACCACCAGCCGGCGGGCCTGTTCGCCACGGGGGGCGGGCCGCGGCGGGGTGGGATGGTCGGGCGTGATTCCGGCGTTCTGCAACCACCGGCGCAGCCGCAGGATGGCGTCAGGGTCGAGGTGGGGGTGAGCCAGGCCCGATGGGCCCTGCAGCATCAGCAGATCTCCATCGGCCAGTTGAATGCGGAGCCGATGGTCTGAGATCCGCTCCACGGAGGCCCCCAGGTGCACCAGCAGCGCTTCCACCGCCGCCACGCGCAGATTCTGGGCAATCGGATGGGCAAACAAGGCCTGCAGGGTTCGCTGGTGCTGCTCTTTCATCGCCGAAAACCACCACGGGGGCCACAGCTCGAAGCTATGGAGCTTCGCCGGGGCTGACGTCAGCAAATCCGCGGCAACTGTTCACCGCGGCCCACATCCAGCGGGCGCAACACCCCCAGGGCATTGCGCAGCTTCACCGGGTGCAACGCCTCCACGGGGTCGCCGAGCTGCATCGGCTTGATCACCGTGCCGATGCGTGCCGCGCTGGGGTGTTCCGCCCGCAGCAGGGCGAGGGTCGCCTCGGCTTGATCCGCCGCACAGATCACCACCATGCGGCCCTCATTGGCCATGGTGAGGGGATCGAGGCCCAGCAGTGCGCAGGCCCCCTCCACCGCCGGGTGGTGGGGAATCGCCGGTTCGTCGAGTTCGATCACACAGCGGGCATCCCGTGCAATTTCATCGATGGCACCGCCCAGCCCGCCGCGGGTGAGATCGCGGAGGCAATGGGGCCTGAGGCCCGCGGCCAGCAGGCGTTGCACCGTGGGCTGAAGCGGCGCCAGATCGCTGCAGACGGTGGTGCGAAACCCCAATTCGGGCCGCGCCGCCAGGATCGCCAGGCCATGGCGTCCGAGATCACCGCTCACCAACACCGCATCGCCGGGGCGCACGGCCAGGGGGGAGAGCACCAGCCCGTGCTCCACCTCACCAATGGCCGTGGTGTTGATGAACACGCCATCGGCATGGCCCCGCTCCACCACCTTGGTGTCACCGGTGATCACCGCCACATCACACTGCTCACAGGCCAGACGGATGGAGGCGATCACCCGCTCCAGGGTGGCCATGGGCAAGCCTTCCTCGAGGATCAACCCCAGGCTGAGGGCCAGCGGGCGGGCCCCCACCATGGCCAGGTCGTTGAGGCTGCCGAGCACCGCCAGCCGGCCGATGTCACCACCGGCAAAGACCAGCGGTTTGACCACGAATGAATCGGTGCTCACGGCCAAGGTGCCCCCTGCCGCCGCGAGCAGGGCGGCATCGTGGAGGGCCGTGCTGGTGGGCGCCAGGGCCGGCATCAGCCATTGGCGAATCAGCCGCTGACTGAGCGCACCGCCGCCGCCATGGGCCAACTGAATGCAATCGCCCTGGGCCGCCTCGCCGTTTACTGCCATGGCCTAGCGCCCGTAGCGGTAATAGGCCGCACAGGCACCCTCGCTGGAGACCATCGGAGCCCCCAGGGGGTGCTCAGGGGTGCAGGGGTTGGCGTAGCTGGGGCATTGCGGCGGCCGCAGCACCCCCTGCAACACCTGGGCGCTGCAGCAGGGTTGGCCGCCGGGGGCGTTGCCCTCAGGCCCGCCGCTGGCTGCAGCGAGCGGCGCCGCGGCCAAACGGGCATAGGGCTGCCGCAGCCGGTAGCCACCGCCTGGAACCATCCCGAACCCACGCCACGGGGTGTCGACCGCTTCAAACACCGCATCAACACACCGCTGGGCCTGGCGGTTTCCCGTGGCTTGCACCGCCCTGGGGTAGGCGTTCTCAAGCCCATGGCAACCCCGCTCCAACTGCTGCAGGCACAGCAGGATGCCCCGCAAGAGATCCTCAGCGGTGAAGCCCGTGATCACCACCGGCGTGCGATGGCGTGTGGCCAACCCCGCCAGGCCCTGATCCCCCATCACCGTGCAGACGTGGCCCGCGGCGAGGATCCCCTGCACCACGCAGCCGGGATCGGCCAACAGCTGCTCCAGAACGGGAACCACGCGCACGTGGGCCACCAGGATCTTGAGGTTGCTGAGGCCCGCCGCCAGGGCGCGTTGCGCCAGCAGCGCCGTGGCCGGGGCCGTGGTTTCAAACCCCACCGCAAAAAACACCACGCACCGATCGGGATGGGCCTGCGCCAGGGGCAACACATCCAGCGGTGAGGTGACCAGCTGCACAGCGCCCCCACGGCTGCGCTGATCCAGCAGGGTGCGGCCATCGCTGCCGGGCACCCGCAGCATGTCGCCAAAGGTGCACAACAGGTGGTCGGGGTGTTCGGCCAACGCCAGGGCCTGATCGATGCGGCTCAGATCCGTGACGCACACCGGACAGCCGGGCCCATGGATGAGCCGAATCGCCGGCGGCAACAGCTGATCGATCCCGTGGTGCAGCAGGGCATGGGTCTGGCCGCCGCAGACCTCCATCAAGGTCCACGGCCGGGTGCAGTGCTGCTCGATCGCCCGGAGCAGGCTGTGGCAGCGGCTGATCAAGGCGCCTCAGGGGGCTGCGCCAGCCGTTGCAGTTGCCGCCAACGTTCGTGCACCTCCCGCTGGGCCTCGGCGGTGAGCGCTGCGGCCCGATCCGGGTTGGTGCGTTGCAGCTGGCTGAAGCGCTGTTCGGTGGCCATCACCTCGGCCAGGGGCCGTTGGGGACTGCGGCAATCGATCACCAACGGTGAGAGCCCCTGCCGCCGGCGCCGGGGGTCGTAGCGGTAGAGCAACCAACGCCCGGAGGCCACCGCCTGCCGTTGCTGGTCCATGCCCATGCCCATGTCGATGCCGTGGGCAATGCAGTGGGAGTAGGCCAGGATCAGCGAGGGGCCGGGGTAGGCCTCCGCCTCCAGCAGGCAGCGCACGGTGTGCTCGTCGCGGGCGCCCATGGCCACGCTCGCCACATACACGTGGCCGTAGGTCATCGCCATCAACCCCAGATCCTTTTTGGCGGTGCCCTTGCCGGCGGCGGCGAACTTGGCCACAGCCCCCTTCGGCGTGGACTTCGAGCGTTGTCCCCCCGTGTTGGAGTACACCTCGGTGTCGAGCACGAGCACATTCACGTCGTCCTGGCCGGCCAACACGTGGTCGAGGCCGCCAAAGCCGATGTCGTAGGCCCAGCCATCGCCGCCCACAATCCAGACGCTGCGCTTCACCAGGTCGTCGGCCAGGTCGCGCAGTTCCGTGGCGGCGGCGGATCCCTGGCCGGCCAACCAGCCCTTGAGCTGCTCCACCCGCTGGCGCTGTTCGTGGATCTCGGCCGCATCGCCCTGGCTGGCGTGGAGCAGGGGCTCGAGCCAGCCCTCGGGCAGGGCCTCCGCCAGGCTCTGCAGAAGCTGCTGGGCTCGGCGCCGCCGTTGCTCCAGGCCCAGGCGGAAGCCCAGGCCGAATTCGGCGTTGTCTTCAAACAGGGAATTGCCCCAGGCCGGGCCGCGGCCCGCCGCATCGGTGCACCAGGGCGTGGTGGGCAGATTGCCGCCGTAGATCGACGAGCAGCCGGTGGCGTTGGCCACCAGCAGCCGATCGCCGAACAGCTGACTGATTAACCGCAGGTAGGGCGTTTCGCCGCAGCCGGCGCAGGCGCCGGGAAACTCAAACAGCGGCCGCAGCCATTGCACGTGCCGGATCAACTGCGGATTGAGGCGGCGCGGATCCAGATCCGGGAGCTGCAGGAAAAAGGCCCAGTCGCGTTGGCCCTGCTCCCGCAGGGGCCGTTGGGGCGCCATGTTCAGGGCCTTGCGGGAGGGCTGCCCCTGGTCGCGCGCCGGGCAGACCTCCACGCAGATGCGGCAGCCGGTGCAGTCCTCCACCGACACCTGCAGGGTGAACGCCTCCCCCTGGAAGGCGGGCTCACGGGCGGGCGCCTGGCGAAAGCCCGCCGGCGCGGCCTCCAGTGCTGCGGGCGCGGCCACTTTGGCGCGGATCACGGCGTGGGGGCACACCAACACGCAGCGCCCGCATTGGATGCAGAGGTCGGGCTCCCACACGGGCACCTCCTCGGCGATGTTGCGTTTTTCCCATTGGCTGGTGGCGGTGGGGAAACGGCCGTCGCAGGGCAACGCACTCACCGGCAACTGATCGCCGTGGTGCTGCAGCAGGGCCCCCAGCCGTGGTGCCAACGCAGCCGGCAGCGCTGGGCTGCTTCCTGAACGGCTCTGCGGCGTCACCGGGCCGATGGGGGCGACGCGCTCACGCGACTGGGAGTTCGACCCCGGCATCGATGCCATCGC
>JBEBCX010000116.1:0-8600 GCA_041157425.1 Cyanobacteriota bacterium
TCTGCTGGTGGCGTCGCTGCCGGTGCTGGCCAATGTGGGCCTGGCCTCCGCCTTCTACAGCTTCGTGGCCCGCGACACCCTCTGGGCCCAGCTGGCGGGAATCCTGGTGGTGTTCGTGTGGAACTACGCCGCCAGCAGCCGCTTCGTCTGGAACACCCCCTAGGGGCCAGGCAGACTCGGGGGCCATCCGGCTGCGGGCCGGTGTCTGTTCCCCTGGCGTGCAATGGCTGACGGCCTCTCCTCCCTTAAGGCCCTGTGCGGGCTTCGCAGTGCCCCGGCCCTGGGGGCCGCGGAGCGGGCGGCCCTGCGCCAGGAGCTGCAGGCGGCCATGGCCCCCTGCGAGTGGTTCACCATCGGCGTGATGGCCCCCTCGGCGGCGGCGGCGGTGGATGCCCTGCGGGCCTGCGAGGGGAGCCTGGGTTGGGATCCCCTCGAGCTGGACCCCGCCTGCGAGGCCCTGGCCAGCATCGAGGGGCCGGTGTTCCTCAAGGGCAACCAGAACAGCGGCCGCTTCCTGGTGCGCCGTGAAGCGGGCCTCGGCGAGGGGATCTTGATCACCGGCCACAGCGCCGTGCAGCCCGAGGTGGAGGACACCTGGGGGCCATTGCCCCTCGATCTGCTGGCCCAACACGACGGCTGATCACGAGTTGGCGGCCCGGATCCGTTCCGGGCACACCGATCCTTAGGCTGGGCGGCTGAACTCCTGCGGCCTGCGCGGCCGGCTCCACTTCCCGATGGCCGCATCCCAACTGCGCATTGCCTCCCGCCGCAGCCAGCTGGCCATGGTGCAGACCCACTGGGTGCGCGATGAACTGGCCAAGGCCCACCCCGGCCTGGAGATCAGCATCGAAGCGATGGCCACCCAGGGGGACAAGATCCTCGATGTGGCGCTG
The DNA here is from genome assembly GCA_041157425.1 of Cyanobacteriota bacterium. Lineage (GTDB taxonomy): Bacteria > Cyanobacteriota > Cyanobacteriia > PCC-6307 > Cyanobiaceae > Vulcanococcus. The sequence goes on from JBEBCX010000116.1 coordinate 894, forward strand.
GCCAAGATCGGCGACAAGGGCCTGTTCACCAAGGAGCTGGAGGCCCAGATGCTGGTGGACCGGGCGGACATCGCCGTCCACAGCCTCAAGGACCTGCCCACCAACCTGCCCGAGGGGCTGATGCTGGGCTGCGTCACCGAGCGGGAGGACCCCGCCGATGCCCTGGTGGTGCACGCCAAGCACCAGGACAAGACCCTGGCCACCCTGCCGGAGGGGGCCGTGGTGGGCACCAGCTCCCTGCGCCGCCTGGCCCAGCTGCGCCACCACTTCCCGCATCTCACCTTCAAGGACGTGCGCGGCAACGTGATCACCCGCCTTGAAAAGCTCGACTCCGGCGAATTCGACTGCCTGATCCTGGCGGCGGCCGGCCTGGGCCGCCTGGGCCTGGGCGACCGCATCCACGAGCTGATCGATCCCTCCATCTCCCTGCACGCCGTGGGCCAGGGGGCCCTGGGCATCGAATGCCGCGAGGGCGACACCGCCGTGCTCGAGCAGATCAAGGTGCTGGAGCACCTGCCCACCGCCCGCCGCTGCCTGGCGGAGCGGGCCTTCCTGCGCCAGCTGGAGGGCGGCTGCCAGGTGCCCATCGGCGTGAACACACGCTTTGAGGGCGATGAGCTGGTGCTCACCGGCATGGTGGCCAGCCTGGATGGGGTGCGCCTGATCCGCGATGAGGTGCGTGGCCCCCAGGCTGACCCTGAGGCCATCGGCATTGCCCTGGCGCACCGGTTGCGGGCCCAGGGTGCGGGGGAGATCCTGGAGGAGATCTTTGCAACCGTCCGGCCTGAGGCCTGAGTTGTCCCCAATTGAGGAGGCCCCAGAGGCTGGCGGCTCCGCTGAGGCGCCTGCCGAGCTGAGGCCGCTGCCGTTCCAATGGAGCCTGCTGGCCTGGGCCGCCCTGGTGGGGGTGCTCACGGGCCTGGCGGTGGTGGGCTTCCATTACCTGATCGGTTTCATCAACAACTTCCTGTTCGGCCCGGTGGTCGAGGGGCTGATGGGGCTGTTCAGCACGGCGCCGCCGCCGCCCCCCCCGCCACCGCCGCCGGAGGCGCTGCCCGCCGGCACGCCCCTGGGGGCCTTGCTGCAGATCGGCCTGGGGGGCCTGGGGTTCCTGCCGCCCCCACCGGCGCCGCCCGAGCCGATTCCCCTGCCGGGGGACCCCCTGCCCCTGTGGCTGTCGTCGTGGCCGGTGGTGCTGGTGCCCCTGTTGGGGGGCCTGGTGGTGGGTCTGCTGCGCCAGATCGGCGGCGACCTGGGCCCCAGCCTCCCCAGCCTGATGTCGATGGCCGATGGCAGCGTGCAACCGGCGCCACGGCTGCCGCTGCTGCGGCTGGTCACCGCCTCCCTCAGCCTGGGCAGCGGAGCCTCCCTCGGGCCGGAGGGCCCCAGCGTGGAGAGCGGCGGCAACATCGGCCTGTGGGTGGCCAACCGCGGCGGCCTGGCCCCGGAATCCCAGAAGGCCCTGGTGGCCGCCGGGGTGGCGGCCGGTCTGGCGGCGGGCTTCAAGGCGCCGATCGCGGGGCTGTTTTTCGCCTTTGAGGGCAGCTACAGCACCATCCCGGGGCGCCCCAGCGTGCGGGCCGTGCTGGTGGCGGCGGTGGCCTCCTCCCTGGTGACCCAGCTCTCGCTTGGGGATGAGCCGATTTTCCGGCTGCCGGCCTACGAGGTGCGCTCCCCCCTGGAGATGCCCCTGTATCTGGGCTTGGGGCTGGTGGCCAGCGGCATGTCGCTGGCCCTGGTGAAACTGCTGGCGGCGGGCCGCAGCGAAGCGGTGCAGCGTTGGTTCCGCCGGCTGCCCCCCTGGGCGCTCACCGGCCTCGGGGGGCTGGGGCTGGGGCTGATGGCCCTGGGATTCCCCCAGGTGCTGGGGGTGGGCTACGACACCATCGGCGCCCTGCTGGGCCGCGAAGGCGGCATCGCCCTGGTGAGCCTGCTGGGGCTGCTGCTGGTGAAGCTGCTGGCCACCGGCCTCAGCAGTGCCACCGGTTTCGTGGGCGGTGGCTTTGCCCCCTCGCTGTTCCTGGGAGCGGTGTTGGGCAACGTGTATGGCCAGGTGCTGGGGGATGGGCTGCTGCAGCTGCCGGTGGCCGAACCGCCGGCCTACGCGATGGTGGGCATGGCGGCGGTGCTGGCGGGCAGCGCCCGGGCGCCACTCACCGCCCTGCTGCTGCTGTTTGAACTCACCCACGACATCCGCATCGTGCTGCCGCTGATGGCGGCGGCGGGCCTCAGTGCCGCCCTGGTGGAGCGCTGGCAGGGCCTGGCCGATCCGGGCCTGCTGGGGCCCGACCTGGCGGAGGAGCAGCGCCGCGCCGACCTGGCCCTGATCCCCGTGCAGGACGCCTTTGAACCGGAGGCGCCCGACGCCCTCAATCAGCTGCTGGAGGCCCACGGCCACTGCCTGGTGCTGGAGGCGGAGGGCTGGGTGCTGGGCCTGGTGACCCTCGCCGATCTGCAGCGGGGCATCAGCGCCAGTGGCCCGGGGCTACCCCTGGCGGAGTGCCGCCGCGCCGAGCTGGTGTGGCTGGCGGCGGACGCCAACCTGTCGCAGCTGGAGGACCAGCTGCGGCCCAATGGTCTGCGGCAGCTGCCGGTGTTCCGGCTGGAGGATCCAGCCCTGCCCAAGCTGCCGGTGGGGCCGCCGGCGGGGGGGTTGCCCCTGGCGGCCCTGGAGGGGTTGGCCAGCCGCGATGGGCTGGCGCGGGCCCTGGCCCGGCGGGTGGCTCCGCCGGGCTGAGTGCCTCAGTTCAACGCTGAGTGCCTCAGTTCACCAGCTTGGCGTCGATGGTGGTGAGGTAGCGCTGCTCGCACTCCTTGATGATTTTCACCGCCTCGGCGGTGTCAAAGAAGCCGTTGACGCGGCAGGTGCCGGGCTTCTTCAGATCCTTGTAGTGCTCCCAGTAGTACTGGGTTTCCTTGAGCCAGTGCTCGCCCAGCTGGGTGTAGCTGGTGATGTGGTCCATGCGCTTGTCGTCGGCGAGCACGGCGATCACCTTGTCGTCGACTTCGCCGCCGTCGTCGAATTTCATGATCCCGATGATGCGGGCCTCCACCAGGGAGCCGGGTACCAGCGGTTCGGTGACCCCCACGATCTCGATGTCCAGCGGGTCGCCGTCCTCATCCCAGGTGCGGGGGATGCAGCCATAGGCGAAGGGGTAGGCCAGGGAGGAGTAGCCCACGCGGTCGAGCTTGAGGTGCCCGGTTTCGGTGATCAGCTCGTACTTGTTGATCGTGTTGCTGTTCAGCTCCACGATGGCGTTGAGGCGCAGCTCGCTCTCATCGGCGAAGGCCGGCAGCACGTGCAGCAGGTTGAGCATCGTGCGGCTGGGGGCGTGGTCGATGTTCGCCATCAGGGCAGTGGGCGCAGGGAATCGGCCGGCATCCTACGGAGCGTTCATGCGGCCTCCAGCCGCCCCAGCTTGGCGGCCAGGTAGCGCAGAAAGGGCTCGGCGCTAAGGGGGCTGCCGCTCACCCGTTGCACCAGCTCGGCCGCATTGACGCTGCGGCCCAGGGGGTACACGCGCCGCTGCAGCCACTGGCCCAGCTGGGCGTCGTCGCCCTGCTCCAGCAAGCCTTCGATCGGCCCCAGCTCCGCCTCGAGGCTGGCGCTGAGCTGGGCACTGATCAGGTGGCCCAGGGCATAGGAGGGGAAGTAGCCGAACAGGCCCTCGCTCCAGTGCACGTCCTGCAGGCAGCCCTCGGCATCGTTGGCCGGGGTGAGCCCCAGCAGCTCCCGCATGCCGCGGTTCCAGGCCTCGGGCAGCTCCGCCACCGGCAGGCCCTCCTCCAGCAGCGCCAGCTCCAGCCGGTAGCGCAGCAGCACGTGCAGGCCGTAGCTCACCTCATCGGCCTCCACCCGGGTGAGCCCGGCTCCGATCGGGTTGAGGTTGCGCCAGAAGGCCTGGCCGCTGCCCCACACATCGCGGCCCAGGGCCTGGCGGAAGCGCGGGTACCAGCGCTGGGCCAGGGCGCTGCTGCGGGCCAGCCGGTTTTCGTAGAACAGGCTTTGGCTCTCGTGCACCGCCATCGAGGTGGCCTCCCCCAGGGGCCAGGGGAACCAGTGCTCGCCGCTGCGGGGCAGCCCCTGCTCGTAGAGGCTGTGGCCCCACTCATGGGCCGTGGCCAGGAAGGCGGAGAAGGGCTGGCCGGGCACCACCCTGGTGGTGATCCGGAAGTCGTTGGGGCCGAGGGTGCAGGAGAAGGGATGGGGGGAGCGGGCCCGGACGCAGCGCTCGGGGTCGTAGCCCCATTCCGCCAGCAGCTGGTCGCAGAGCCGCTGCTGCTCGGCCTCCGGCAGATCCCAGGCTTCGCCGCTGCCGGGTGGCAGGCTGCGGGCCCGCTCCAGCAGTGGCGGCAGGCTCTCCCCCAGGGGCAACAGCAGCGCCGCCAGCTGCGCCTTGGACACATCGGGCTCAAACGGCTGGGCCAGGATTTCCCAGGGGCTGCGGGGCTGGCCCGCGGCGCTGCGCTCCACCGGCTCCAGCTGCCGTGCCTGCTCCAGCCGCAGCCGGATCAACCGCTCCAGGGCCGGGGCAAACAGGCTGAAATCCGCCTTGGCTTTGGCCTGCTGCCAGCACCCATAGCCCTCCGCCTGGGCCTGGGCCAGCTCCCCCACCAGGGACGCCTCCAGGCTCGATTGGCGCCGCAGCTCGCGCTGCAGCAGCTGCAGGTTGTGGCGCTGCTCCGGCGCAGCATCGGCCGGCAGCTCCGCCTCCGCCTGGGCCAGCAGCTCGGCGTAGGCGGGGCTGCTTTGGCGTTCGTGCAGCTGCTGCGCCAGCAGGGCCAGCTGCTCGCCGCGCCAGCCGCCGGCCGCCGCCGGCATGGCGGTGTTCTGGTCGAAGTAGAGGGTGCTGTGGATGCCCCCCAGCAGCTGGGTGGTGTGCAGGTGCTCCCGCAGCCGCTGCCAGGCGCTGCCGTGCTGGGGGGTCGCCATCAGCTCCAGTGCAGCTCCATCGGCACGCAGCCCTCGAGGCTGAGCTTCACCGGGCAGTTCTCCGCCGCCCGCTGCAGCAGGGCCCGCTGCTGGGGCTCCAGGCCCGCCGGCAGCTCCACCCACACGCTGAGCTGGGCGATGCGCCGCGGGGCTTCGCTGGTCATGGTTTTCTCCACCCGGGCGGTGGTGCCCTCCAGGTTGAGGCCGTGGCGATCGGCCACGATGCCCATGATCGTGAGCATGCAGGTGCTCAGGGCCGTGGCCACCAGGTCGGTGGGGGAAAAGCGCTCCCCCTTGCCTTGGTTGTCGGTGGGGGCATCGGTGTCCAGCGTGCTGCCGGAGGGGCCGTGCTGGCTGTGGCAGCGCAGCTGGCCGCTGTAACGGCTGTCGATGCGCGTCATCGCGGCGCCTCGGGACTGGCCTCAGGTTGGCAGGTCCGGGGTCGACGTTGCCGCCTCCGGTCGGTTTGCTGGGGCGTGTTCGTGGGCTGGGTTGATGCCGCCGCTGCCGCTTGCTGCCCTCACCGCCTCCAGTTCACCGCTGCTGGGGCTGGCCAAGGCGATTCAACTGTCGGTGGCGCCCGTGTTTCTGCTCACCGCCATTGCCGGCCTGCTGGGGGTGATCAGCTCGCGGCTTACCCGCGTGATCGATCGGGCGGTGGTGGTGCAGCGCGAAGCCACCGCCGCCGGCGACCTGCAGCTGCTGCGCCGGCGCATGGCCCTGCTCATCCGCGCCAGTGCGTTGGTCACGATCACCGGGGTGCTGGTGGCGGCCGTGGTGGCGGTGACCTTCCTCGGTGCGATCACCGTGGTGGATCTGACGCCGATCGTGGTGAGCTGTTTCGTGCTGGCGATGCTGAGCCTGATGGGCGGGTTGCTGCTGTTGCTGCTCGATACCCGCCTGTCCTCACGGCTGATCTTTCATCGCTTCTGAGCTGCCGCGGCAGCTGCAGAGCTGATCGAGGCTGGGGCGGCCGGTGGCCGCCAGCCGCCAGCGGGCCCAGAGGCCGTAGAGGCCATCGCTGAGCTGGCGCAGGCCCGGCCAACCGCTGGGGGCGTAGAGCCACCCCAGGCCGATCAGGCGGTAGGCGGCGCGGAACACGGCCACATCGGTGAGCACCCGGCCGTCGCCATCGAGGGCGTGGATGCGGCCCATGGCTTCGCGGTAGCTGATGCCGCCGTGCTCAGCGGGGTTGTAATCCGCCGCGTCCACGTCGACAAAGGCGAGCCGTGGGGCCGCGCCGTGCAGGCGGGCATCCCGCTGGCGCAGGAAGCGCACCTCCCGCAGGCAAAGCGGGCAGGCCCCGTCGTAGAGGAGCGTCAGCTGGGGTGCCGGTGCCGTGGTGGTGTTCACTTCTGGCGGCAGTAGCCACCGCCCACGTTCATCCAGCCCTCGGGGCAGGCCTGGCCGTTGGTGGGCTTCACGGTGTAGGTCATCAGCCCGAGGGTGGAGCACTTGCCGTTGAGGGTGTCCACGTAGCCCAGGGGGCAGAGGGTGCCCAGTTTGGGCACCACCCGTTGGGCCTGGGCCGGGGCCTGCAGGGTGCCCAGGGCGGCGAGGGCCAGGCCGGCCAGCAGGCCGGCGCGCAGGGGGCTGGTGAACACGCGCATGGTCGAGGTTGGCGTTCTGTCGCCAAGCTAAGGGGGTTGCCCCGCCTTTTCATGCTGCGACAGGACCTGCGCCGCCTGACGGTGACCACCCGTGGCGAAGGGTTCACCGATCTCACGGGGATGCTCCAGCACGAGCTCGCCAGCAGCGGGTTGCGGCAAGGGCTGCTGCAGCTTGTGGCTCTGCACACCTCCTGCTCCCTCACCATCAACGAAAACGCCGACCCGCGGGTGCTGCACGACCTCACCACCTACCTGCGGGCGCTGGTGCCCCAGGGGGGCCTGCGGGAGCCCTACGCCCACGACGACGAAGGCCCCGACGACATGCCCGCCCACATCCGCACCGCCCTCACCACCACCAGCCTGGGGCTGTCGTTTGACCAGGGCCGCCTGGTGCTGGGCACCTGGCAGGCGGTGTACCTGTGGGAGCACCGCAGCCGCGGCCAGCGCCGCCAGCTGAGCCTGCATCTGCTGGGGGATTAGGCGAGGATTCCCGGATCTGCCGCTGCGGCTCGACGCCGATTCACCCATGGCTGATGGCATCCGTGTCACCCCCAACCCCACGGCTGAGCAGCTCGAGCAGCTGGGGGTGAGCACCTGGCCGATCTGGAGCTGCGGCGTGAGCAGCTTCCCCTGGACCTACGACGAGCGGGAGACCTGCCTGCTGCTGGAGGGGGACGTGACCGTGACCCCCGAGGGGGGTGCGCCGGTGCGCTTCGGGGCGGGCGATCTGGTGGAGTTCGCCGCGGGCCTCAGCTGCACCTGGACTGTGCACGCCGCGGTGCGCAAGCACTACCGCTTCGGGTGAGCCAGGCTGGGACCACGACTGCCTTCGCCATGGCCCCCACGCCCCTCACCGACGATCAGATCACCCAGCTGCCCCAGCTGCTGCCCCAGTGGCAGCTGGTGAACAGCAAACTGCGCCGTGAGCTGCGCTTTGCCGACTTTGTGGAGGCGTTTGGCTTCATGGCCAAGGTGGCCCTGGTCGCCGAGGCGATGGGCCACCATCCTGAATGGAGCAACGTGTGGAACCGGGTGGTGATCGAGCTCACCACCCACGACACCGGCGGCCTCTCCAGCTTTGATCTGGAGCTGGCCCAGCGGATCGACGCCCTACTGGCTTAAACCAGCACCGGCAGGCGGGCGGGGTCGCGCTGGCTGAACTGC
>JBEBCX010000117.1:0-5525 GCA_041157425.1 Cyanobacteriota bacterium
GCGGCGCAGGCCAGCGCTGCAGTTTTACGGTTTGCGCAGATGCGCAGCACTGGGGTGAGCGGGCCGATGGCGGTGCAGGGCAGCGCAGCCCCCCACAGCTCCCCCGTTGCGCTCACCGAGCGGGAGCGGTCGCTCTGCCATGGCATCAACCCCTGGCTGGCGCCCCTGGCGATGCTGCTCACCCAGGACGTGGCCCTGAGTGGCTTTTTCTTCGGCGGCGTGCGGGTGCTGGGGATGGAGCACCTGCCGCGGCGGGGGCCGGTGCTGCTGGCCCCCACCCACCGCTCCCGCTGGGATGCGTTGATGCTGCCGCGGGCGGCGGGGCGGCGGGTCACCGGCCGCGACTGCCGCTTCATGGTGACCCTCGATGAGATGACCGGCCTGCAGGGCTGGTTTCTGCAGCGGCTGGGCTGCTTCCCGGTGAATCCGCGCCGGCCCACCGCGGCCTCGTTGCGCTTCGCCCTGGAGCTGCTGGAGGACGGCCAGCAGCTGGTGGTGTTTCCGGAGGGGCGGATCATGCAGGACGACGGCCCGCTGCGGCTGATGCAGGGGCTGGCACGGCTGGCGGCCCTGGCGGAGGGCCAGGGGGTGGCGGTGCCGGTGGTGCCGGTGGGCATCGGTTACGGCCACGGCAAACCCCGCCTGGGGGATCGGGCGGCCCTCTGCTTTGGCGAGCCGTTGCGGCTGCAGGGCGGTGAGCGGGAGCATGTGGCCGCGCTCAACGCCCAACTGCTGCGGTGCCTGGAGGCCGCCGAGCGCACCGCCCGCGCCGCCGTGGGGCGTCCGTTGCAACGCCTTTAAAGTTCGGCGACTCGAACCGCCTTCCGTGCGCCGGCCCCTCGCCGCTCTGGCCCTCAGCGCCCTGAGCCTTGCTCCCCTGAGCCTTGCCCCCCAGCCTGGCCGCGCCCAGGACGAGCCCCAGAAGGTGCTGCAGGCCCCCGGCGGCCTCAACCTGGCCTCGATTCAGGCCAGGGTGGCCAAGGGCGATGCCGCCGCCGCCGCCGGCAAGCTCACCGAAGCCAAGAACGATTACGACCAGGCCCGCCTGGCCGCCCAGAACCTGGGCCGCTTCTACCGCAACCTGAGCGGGTCATTTCGCGGCCTGGATGCCCGCATCCCCCGCGAAATGGACCAGAAGGGCCGCGAGGCCCTGGAGCTGCAGGCCTCCATCAACCTGCGGCTGGCGGCGCTGCTGCGCCGCATGAACCAGCCCGAGGTGGCGGTGCCCCTGCTGGTGGAGGTGGTGCAGATCATGACCCCCGCCTCCCCCCAGGGCCAGAAGGCCTACCAGGGGTTGGTGGAGCTGGGCTTTGTGGTGACCCCCTACAACGCCCCCCTGCCCACCAGCGGCAGCTGAGCGCTGCCTAAAGTCAGCGGCCAGATTGCTTGAGGCCATGGTTCATCCCGACCAGGTGCGGGCCGCCATCAACCAGGCCCTGCCCGACGCCACCGTGGAGGTGGAAGACCTCACCGGCGGTGGCGATCACCTGCAGGTGACCGTGGTGTCCAGCGCCTTCGATGGCCTGAGCCGCGTCAAGCAGCATCAACTTGTCTACGGCGCCCTGCGCAGTGAGCTGGCCAGCGAGGCCATCCACGCCCTGGCCCTGCAGACCTCCACCCCTTCCTGAACCCCAGACCCGAGCTCACAGCCATGGACGCCTCCCTGAAGCAGCGCATCGACGACCTGGTGGGCAGCAGCCCGATCTTCGTGTTCATGAAGGGCAGCAAGTTGATGCCCCAGTGCGGCTTCAGCAACAACGTGGTGCAGATCCTCAACGCCCTGGCGGTGCCGTTTGAAACCTTCGACGTGCTCTCCGACATGGAGATCCGCCAGGGCATCAAGGACTACTCCGAGTGGCCCACCATTCCGCAGGTGTACGTGAACGGCGAGTTCATCGGCGGATCAGACATCCTGATCGAGATGTACAACTCCGGCGAACTGCGCGAGAAGCTGGCGGTGGCCCTGGCTTGAGCCCTAGGCCCTCCCTAGGCCCTAGTTGCGGCTGCGCTCGTAGAGGGTGCGCAGGTCGCCGTCGGGGCCGATGAAGCTGGAGGGGTCGAGGATCCAGCGGTCCACCAGCTCCTCCAGACGCCGTTGGGAGATCGGGTCGAGCAGTTCGGTGCGGCGCAGGGCGTGCAGGTAGCCGTCGGCGTACAGGCGCAGCTCCGAGGGGCTGTGGTAGCGGCTCGCCAGCGACTGGCAGGCATCACACAGCGATTGGAAGTGGCGGATGGCGTCGGGGTTCTGCAGGGCGGTCATGGCCGGACCGGTGGGGTAACCGGGTGGGGACAGCTGGCAAGGCAGCGCCTGATACCACTGTGCCGAGGAAATTGCCGATAGCCTAGGTACAGGCATGGAGAAGCGGTTGGAACCTCCATCAGTTGGGTCCGCCCCCAGTGCCCCTGACACGGCGCTCAAGCGCGTGCTGGTGGTGGACCCCCACCCCACCCTGCGCACCGTGCTGGCGCAACGGCTCCGCCAGGACGGCCACCTGGCCGCCGCCGTGGCCACCGCCGCCGAGGCGGTGGCCCTGTGCGAGGAGCTGACGCCGGATCTGCTGGTGGCGGCGGAGCTGCTGGAGGAAACCACCGCCCTGAAACTGGCGGGCCAGCTGCGCTGCCCGGTGATGGTGCTCACCGCCCGCTCCGGCTCCGACCCGGTGGTGTCGCTGCTGGATGCCGGCGCCGACGACGTGCTGCGCAAACCCTTTGGCCTTGAGGAGCTGGCGGCCCGCTGCCGCTCCCTGCTGCGCCGCAGCGGCAGCGGCCTGCAGGAGCGGGTGTGCGTGGGGCCGCTGGAGGTGCACCTGCTGCTGCGCCAGGTGACCCTCAAGGACCAGCCGGTGGAGCTGAGCCCCCGCGAATTCGCGCTGCTGTGCGCGCTGCTGATGCCCCCGGGCATGGTGCGCAGCCGCAGCGAACTGCTGCGCATGGCCTGGCCGCCCTTCAGCGGCGGCCCCCGCTCGGTGGACACCCAGGTGCTCACCCTGCGCCGCAAGCTCGAGCAGGCGGGCCTGGGGGAGGGCGGCGGCATCGAAACCGTGCGCCAGCAGGGTTACCGCTTCAGCCTCGACACCATCCCCGAGCCCGGCGAAAGCCTGCTGGTGAGCCAGGTGCGCTAGGCGCCGGCGGCTGCCCCAGACCCCAGCAGCCACCAGCCCCCGATGGCCAGCTCGCCCACCAGCATCAGGGCGCAGAGGGCGGCCAGGAGCTGGTAGGTCCAGGGGGGGCTGATGCGGCCGATGGAGCTGGTGTTGAGGCCCGTGGCCTGGCCGAACTGGCCCAGGAATTGCTCGAAGGCTTGCACCCGCTGCGGCAACAGGTAGGCCGAGCCCTGCCCATCCCGCACGTAGAACACCCGGCCCCCCTGGCTGGTGGCCACCGGTGTGAGGCCGCGGATGTCGCCCCAGTTGAGCTGCCAGCCGCGGCGCAGCAGCCAAGCGCACCAGCGGGGATGGCCCACGCGGATGCCATCGGCGTTGAGCTCCACCTGCTCACTCACCAGGGCCAGGATCAGTGCCAACCCCAGGGGCAGGGCCCCCCACAGCAGCGGCCGCAGGCCCTCCGGGGCCATCCAGGGCAGCGGCAGCACCAGGGCCAGGTAGAGGCTGATCAGCGTGAAGCGGATCAGCGGCGCCATGGGGTAGGTGGCCGGCATGGGCGCAGGGTCAGCGGTCGTCCGGGGAGCCGGGCAGCGGCTCGATCAGGGTGGGGGGCTGGTAGCGGCCGGCGAACACCTCCTGCTCGCGCCCTTTCCAGAACTCCCCGAGGCGCATCAGGTCGGCGTGGGCCTCCTGCAGCTTGTCGAGGTACTCCTGCGGATCCATCTCCTCGCGGGCTTCCTTGAGCTTGGTGAGCCGCAGCAGCTGCAGCATCCAGGGTTTGCTCAGCTCACCGCGCTGCTCCAGGTAGCGGGCCAGTTCAGTGGCGCTGGGGGTGGCGTCCATGGCGGCGGCTGGGGGACATCAGCGGGGCGCCAGCCTAGTTAGACCGGCGGCTCAGGCGGGCAGGGCCCAGGGGTTGAGGCCCAGGTCGGCGCCGATGCGGTGGGCGCAGGCGAAGCCGCTGAAGGCCACGGCGTTGAGGCCCTGGCCGGGGAAGCAGGAATCCCCCACGCAGTAGAGGCCCTTGAGGCCGGTGCGGTTGAAGGGCATGGGCAGCAGCCCCGGCAGCCGCAGGGCCGGGATCGGCCCATAGCTGCCCCCCATGCGCCCCAGGAAACGGCGGTGGGTGCGGGGGGTGCCGATCTCCCGGTGGCGGATCGCCGCCCCCAGGCCCGGCAGGATCGCCTCCAGCCGCTGCACCAGCCGCTCGGCATCGGCCTGCTTCTTGGCCCGGTAGGCGCTGGGGCTGAGGCCGCGCCAGTGCTGGATGTCGCTGGGGGTGAAGGTGTGCACGATGTGGCGTCCCGCCGGCGCCAGGGAGGGATCCAGCAGCGTGGGGATCGACACGAAGATCACCCCCTGCTCGGCCTCCATGTCGGCCCAGTCTTCGAGCAGCAGGTGGTGGCAATGGAAGCCCTCGGGGATGAGGCTGGCCTCCACCCCCAGGTGCAGCGACAGGAACGACGGTGATGGCTTGTAGCGGCGCCGCCAGGTGGTTTCCGCCTTGGGGGTTTGCGCCGCCGGCACCAGGCCGGTGGTGGTGGTGTCGCTGGAGCCGGGGCCACTGAAGGTGTCCCAGCGGGTGGCGTTGCTCACCACCCGGCGGGCGCGCAGCTGCTCGCCACTGGCGAGCTCCACGCCCACGGCCTGGCCGGCTTCGATCAGCACCTTGGTGACGCGGGCCTTGTAGCGGATGGCGCCGCCATGGCTTTCCAGGCCCGCCACCAATTTTTCGGCGATCACCCCAACGCCTCCCTTGGGGTAGTTGATGCCGCCGGCATGGCGGTCGGAGAACACCATGCCCGCGTTGATCATGGGGGTGAGGTCCGCCGGCATCACCGACCAGCAGAAACACTCCATGTCGATCAGCTTGAGCAGCTGCGGATCGCGGATGTGTTTGCGGGCCACATCGCCCACGTTCACCGGCAGCCAGCGGGCCAACCCCAGGCAGGCGAGCGGCGCGCGGAAGAACACCTTGGCCAGGTAGGCGGGGTCTTCGAGCGACAGCAGCGGCATCGCATCGAGGCAGTTGAACACCTGCCAGCAGGTGTCGTAGAAGGCGCGGATCCCCTGGGCCTCATGGGGGAACAGGGTGCTGAGGCGGTCGATGAAGGCGGTGTAGTCGCGGTCGACCGCCACGTTGAGCCCGCCGGGCAGGTGGTACTCCAGCTGGGCCGGGTCGGGCACCGTGTCGCAGTGCTGGCCCACATCCGCCAGGGCGCGGGTGAGCAGGTTGGTGTGGCCCCGCTCCCCGAAGCCAAAGATCATCGAGGCGCCCACATCGAAGGTGTAGCCCTCGCGCCGGAAGCTGCCGCCGCTGCCACCGGGGATCAGATAGCGCTCCAGCACCAGCGTTCTGGCCCCCTTGGCCGCCAGCTGGGAGGCGGTGACCAGGCCGCCGATGCCCGAGCCGATCACGAT
>JBEBCX010000118.1:0-6607 GCA_041157425.1 Cyanobacteriota bacterium
CTGGGCCGACGACGAAGCGGAGCCCCTCGATCAGGCGGACCGCGAGCGGCTGGAGGCATTGGGCGCCTCGGGGGCGCGCCGGGTTGGTGATGGGGTGGAATGGCTGGAACAGCGTGCCCAGGCGCTGATGGGGCCCCTGCTTGAGGGGCAGCCCGCCGCCCCGGAGTTGGGCCCGCGCACCCAGGCGGTGCTGCAACGCCTGGCCAGTGGCCTGGTTCCCGACTTGCTGCGCTGCGGTGAGGCCGAACGCAGCAGCTTCCTCACGGCCCTGGCCGGCGGACGCATTGCCGCTGGACCCTCCGGGGCCCCCACCCGCGGCCGTCCGGATCTGTTGCCCACCGGCCGCAACTTCTACAGCGTCGACCTGCGCGGACTGCCGAGCGAAGCCGCCTGGGACCTGGGGCGTCGCAGCGCGGAGTTGTTGCTGGATCAGCACCTGATGGACCAGGGGGAGCCGCTGCGCACCCTGGCGTTGTCGGTGTGGGGCACGAGCACCATGCGCAACGGCGGTGAAGACGTGGCCCAGGCCCTGGCCCTGCTCGGCGTGCGACCGGTGTGGGATGGCCCCAGCCGGCGGCTCGTGGATCTGGAGCTGATTCCCCTGGCCAGCCTGGGCCGACCGCGGGTGGATGTGACCTTGCGGATCTCAGGGTTGTTCCGCGATGCCTTTCCGCAGCTGGTGGCCTGGTTCAACCGGGCCACGGCGCTGGTGGCCGCCTGCGACGAATCGGAGGCGGACAACCCCCTGGCGGCGGCCTTCCGCCGCGACGGTGACGCCTGGCGGGTGTATGGGTCAGCGCCCGGGGCCTACGGGGCAGGGCTGCAGGGCTTGATCGACAGCGGCGAGTGGGAGAGCCGCGACGACCTGGCGGAAGCCTTCCTCAATTGGAGCAGTTGGCGGTACGAGGGATTCGGTGGCGCCGACGGCCATGGCGGCAGCCTCAGCATCCACGCCGACCGCAGCGGTTTGGAACGGCGGCTGGGGGCGGTGCAGGTGGTGTTGCACAACCAGGACAACCGTGAACACGACCTGTTCGACTCCGACGACTACTACCAGTTCCAGGGGGGATTGAGCGCCGCGGTGGAGCGGCTGCGGGGGGAGGCACCGCAGCTGTGGTTCGGCGACCACTCCCGCCAACAACGGCCGCGGGTGCACCGGCTGGAGCGTGAATTCGACAAGGTGCTGCGCTCGCGCCTGCTCAACCCCCGCTGGATCGAAGGGATGCAGCAGCACGGCTACAAGGGCGGGTTCGAAATGGCCGCCAGCCTCGACTACCTGTTCGCCTATGACGCCAGCACCGACCGCGTCCCCGACTGGGGCTACGGGGCGGTGTGCGACCGCTGGCTCGGCGACCCTGCGGTGCTGGCCTTCCTGCGCCAGAGCAACCCCTGGGCCCTGCGGGACATGGCCGAGCGGCTGCTGGAGGCCCACCACCGCGGCCTGTGGCAGGGGGCCGCGGTGGATCAGCTGGAGCGCCTGCGGGGCCTTGTGCTCGAATCCGAAGCGCTGGTGGAGCGCTGAATCAGCGCCCCCGGGATCAGCTGTTGAGGTCCTTGGCCCAGCCCTTGAAGGCGTTGATGTCGCCGGGCTTCGCCGTGGAGGGGCTGCTGATCTGCGGCTGGGCGTCGCTGCTGTCAGACGCCTTCTTGGGGGCTGCCACACCGGGGGTGTTGACGGCGACGGCCGAGCCCTTCATGCGTTGATCGAGCTCGGCTTTGCTCATCTGCTCGGCGAAGGTTTTCTTCACCGGCTTGGGAACGCCGCCGGTGAGGTTGATCTCCTGCTCCACCTCCACGGTGCCGCCCAAACCGGGGCTGGCCTTCTCCAGCCGCGACTCCATCGACGCCACTTCTTCGATGCGCTCCTTGCCACCGGGGTTGTCGGCGGTGCCGGGGAAGGTGCGGCGGATGGTGTTCGAACGCCGCATGAAATTCACATCCCCCATGCTGCTGGAGGTATCCGCATCCAGGAAGAAAGCCTCCTCCTGCTTGGCGGGCTTGGCCTGGGTGGTGGAGGTCACCGACTTGGAACCACCGAGAAAACGATCGAACAGGCCCATCGACGGGGAGCAATGGCTGCGGAAACCCTAGCGGCCGTGGAGCTCCAGACCATGGGTGTCGGTGCCGCAACTTCGCAGAAGGCCATGGCGCTCCAGCTGGGCAGCGATCGCGTCGCAGACCACGGGGGTGGGTGACCAACGGGGTTGCATGCCGTAGTCGTAATAGGCCTCGGCGCCGTCGAAGCCCAAGGCGACGGCCGCCTCAATCAGCCGTTGAAACGGCAGCCGGTACCGCCCGGGGTGGGCCAGCAGGGCCAGGCCGCCGGCTCCCTGGATGCGACGGCACACCTCGGAGGCCTGCAGGGCCTCGCCGACGGCCGCTTGCCCCTGCCGGTAGGGGTCGAGGGCGGGGCTGGCCAACTCGAAGCCCAGGGCCAGCACATGCACCAGGCAACCCTCCAGCAGGCAGCTGATCTCCATGCCACTCCAGAGGATCGGCACCCGCTCCCCGACGTCTTGCTGCTGCTCAAACCAGCGCTGCAACGGCCCATGGGCCGCCACGCTGTGGTGGTCGGTCACCGCCAGGTGGTGCAGGCCGATGGTCAGGGCCTGACGGCCGAGTTGCTCAGGCCGCAGGCTGCCATCGCTGCAGGTGGTGTGGCAGTGGAAGTTGAGCTCCGTCGGGCAGCTGCCGGGGTGCACCTGCTCCAGCACCGTCCGCAGCGGATGGGTCACGGGGCCGTGGCCAGCCGTTCGGCCCGCAACCGGCGCCAACGGGCATAGAACTGGATCGAGGCGGCCATGAACACCACCAGCGCCACGATGAACCAGGTGGCCGCACCGGTGGGGAACTGGTTTTTGAACACCACCAGCATCACCACCACCACCAGCAGCAGGGTGGGAAGTTCGTTGAGGGCCCGCAGCTGTTTGGGGCTCCAGCCGCAGGTGCCGGCCTGGAGTTGACCCATCAGCCGATAACAGAAGGCGTGGTAGGCCAGCAGCGCCGCCACGAAGGCGAGCTTGGCGTGCATCCAGCCCTGGTGAAGCCAGGCCGGGTTGCTCACCAACAGACCCACCGCCATCGCCACCGCCACCACCATCCCGGGGGTGGTGATGATGTTGGCCAGGCGCCGCTCCATCAGGGCGTACTGCTCCTGGAAGGGACCCCGCAGGGCCGGCTCCAGGTCTTCGGCCTCCCGGTGGTAGATGAACAGGCGCACCAGATAGAACAGCCCGGCGAACCAGACCACCACACCCACGATGTGGAGGGTCTTGAACCAGAGGTAGGCCTCAGGGGGGAGGGCCGCCAGGGTCATCAGCCGCGCCGCTGCAACAGGCATCAAGGTAAGGCGCCCCCCCCGGAAGAAGGAGTCGCTCAGCCCCATTGGCGCCGATGGTCATGGGCAGCCGCTCGAATGGCCTCCAGCTCCTCGGCGGGCAGCTTCTCCAATTGCTTGAACACCAGGGCCATGCGGGGGTTTCTCCGCAGCCGTTCGCGATGGCGATCCAGGAAGTCCCAGTAGAGGCTGTTGAACGGGCAGGCCTTGGGCCCATGGCGCTCGCTCACGTCGTAATCGCAGCCCTTGCAATAGGTGCTCATGCGGCGGATGTAGTTGCCGCTGGCGGCGTAGGGCTTGCTGGCCAAACGTCCCCCGTCGGCGAACAGGCCCATGCCCAGCACGTTGGTTTGCATCACCCAGTCGTAGCCGTCGATGAATTGGCGGTGGAACCAGGCCGTGAAGGCCTGGGGGCTCAGGCCCGCCAACAGGCCGTAATTGGCCAGCACCATCAGCCGTTGGATGTGGTGGGCGTAGCCGCTGTCCGCCAGCTCAGCCAACACCGTGTCCATGCAGGCCATGCCACTGGTGCCCTCCCCCTCAAGCCATGGCGGCAGGGGCGCATCGGCCCCCAGGTGGTTGGAGCTGGCGTAGTCGGCACCAAACCAGTGGTAGAGGCCATGGGTGTATTCCCGCCAGCCAAGGATCTGGCGGATCACCCCCTCCAGCCCCGCCAACGGCACCGCCTGCTCCAGGCCGCGCTGCTCCAGGTGGCGAATCACCTCGAGGGGATGCAGCAGCCCCAGGTTGAGGTAGGGGGAGAGCAGGGCATGCCAGAGGGTGGGTTCACCGCCGACCATCGCGTCCTGGTAGGGGCCGAAACCGGCCAGGCGGGTGTCGATGAAGTGGTCGAGCACCTGCAGGGCCTGGCGGCGGCTGACCGCCCAGCGGAACCGCTGCAGCTGCCCCGGCAGGGGGGGATGGCCCTGGCTCTGGCGGTCTTGATCCAACTGCTCCACCCGCGCCATCACCGCCTGGGTGATGGCATCGGGCTCAAACCACAGGGGCTCGGGCCCCTGCAGCCCCTTGCGGGGGGGCTTGCGGTTGTCGTGGTCGAAATTCCATTGCCCACCAAGGGGTTCAGCCTTCGGCCCCTCCCCCTGCATCAGCACCCCAAAGCGGCGCCGACCTTCCCGGTAGAAGAGCTCCATCCGCAGCTGCCGGTAGCCCCCAGCCCAGGCGGCGAAGGCCTCACGGCTCCAGAGGAATGCCGTGCTCGGCAGCCACTGCAGTGACACGGGCAGGGCCAGGGCGTCGATGGCCCCGCGGAAGCCCCGGTCGGCGGGCTCCATCAAGCGCAGCTCCCGGATCCCGTGCTCCTCGATCCAGGCGCGCACGGTGTCGCCGAAGCGATCGCTGATGCGGTGGTCCACCGTCCATCCCGCCTGGCGCAGGTCCTCGGCGAAATGGCGCATGGCGCTCCACACCAGCACCAGTTTTTGGCGGTGGTAGGCCCGCTGACCCAGCACGGAGCTGCTTTCCACCAGCAGCACCCTCGCCTCGGAGGGTGCCGTGCTGGCCAGGGCCGCCTGGTCCACCGACAGCTGATCCCCCAGCACCCAGATGCCGAGGCTCATGCGGTGGTGTCGACCGGTGGTTCACCCGCCAGGCGGCAGGCCTTGAGGGCAACGGCCAACGCATGGCCCCGCTCAACGGGTCCGCGCTCCGGGCTCAGCACGCCGTGGCGGCAATCCACGGTGATGCGCTCCAAGTGGCCGCGCTGATCGCTGAGTCTGAGGCGCAATTGCCAATGGTGTTTGGCACTGCGGGTGATGCCGTCGCCGCAGACGGGTCCGATGCACAAGCCGGGAGCAGCAACGGCAGGGCGGGCCTGAACCAGCAGGGCAATGGCCAGCACCAACCCCAACAGGGCACGGATCGGATGCAGGCTCACAGGGCGACCTCCAGGGGGGCTGGATCGCCCAATGGCTGTTGGCCATCTTCGGGCAGGGGCTGGTCAGGTGGTGCGTCGTCGGCCTGGGGATGAAAGTGGCTCCACACCAGGCGGGCCAGGCCTGGCCCCATCCCGGGCGCCGCCTGCAGGGCCTCCAGGCTGGCCAGCTGGATGGCATCCACGGAGCGGAAGTGGGCCAGCAGATCGCGGATGCGCTTGGGCCCCAGCCCCGGGATGTCGGAGAGCCGTGAACGGAAGCGGTGGGCCTCATCCCGCAGGCGCCGCAGCAGCTGCAAACCCAGCTGGTCGGCATCGCTCTCCAGCGGTGTGGAGGCGCCGGGAAGGAACACCTCCTCCCGTTGCTTGGCCAGGGAGCAGACCACCAGCTCCTGGTCCAGATCCAGTTCCCGCAGGGCCTCCATCACCGCCGACAGCTGCCCCTTGCCGCCATCAATCATCACCACGTCGGGCCAGTCGTTGAGCCCACCGGTGTGCAGCGTGCTGGCGGTCGAGCGGCGCAGGGCCTGCAGGTCCGCCCCCTCCGCCTTGGCCTGCGACCAACGGCGGAAGCGACGCCGAATCACCTCCGCCATGCTCATGAAGTCGTCGGAGTGGCCGGCCCGCACCGAGGCGCTGCGGATTTTGTACTTGCGGTAGTGCTGCTTGGCGGGCAGCCCGTCGATGAACACCACCTGGGAGGCCACCGCATCGCTGCCCTGGATGTGGCTGATGTCGTAGCCCTCGATGCGCCGCGGCGGTGTGGCCAGATCCAGCAGCTGGGCGAGGTCTTCGGTGGCCAGCAGGTTCTGCTCACTGGCCCGTTGGGCCCGCTGCAGTTCGTACTGGGCATTGCGCTCCACCAGCTCGATCAGGTCGGCCTTCTGCTGCCGTTGCGGCACCGACAGGCGCACCCGCCGCCCGCGCAGTTCGCTCAACCACTCCTGCAGCAGCTCCTGCTGGGGCAGGGCATGTTGCAACAGCAATTCCGGGGGAATCTCCACCCCCTCCACCTGGGCGTAGTGCTCCTCGATCACCGTCTGCAGGATCCGCCCAGGATCCGGGAACGCCTCGGCGGTGAACCCCAGACGGCCCACCAGCTTGCCCGCACGCATCTGGAACACCTGCACGGCCGCCACGCGCTGGTCGCAGGCCAGGGCGATCACATCGCGGCTGATGGAGCTGTCGCCGACGCTCATCTTCTGGTCGGCCGTGAGGGTGTCGATTCCCTGCAGCTGATCGCGCACCCGGGCGGCACTTTCAAAGTCGAGCCGCTCCGCATAGCGCTGCATCTGCTGGTCCAACAGATCCAGCAATTCGTCATTGCGCCCCTGGAACACCATCGCCACCTGGCGCAGGGTGCGGTGGTAATCCTCCGA
>JBEBCX010000119.1:0-6821 GCA_041157425.1 Cyanobacteriota bacterium
CCGCGGCGGGGCACCTCGCTCACCTCCTTGAGGAACACCTTGAAGGTGGCGTTGGCGCGGTAGTTGTCGTTGGGCAGCTGGTCGCGGCGGGGCAGTTCCGCCTCCACCTCGGGGCGGCCCAGGCCGCTGCTCACGGCCATGATCACGCTCTGGCGCTCGAAGCGGATCACCCGGGCGGTGAGCACCGGATCCTCCAGATCCGCAAACTCCTCCTGGATCATGCGGCGCTGGTGGTCGCGCAGCTTCTGGGCCAGCACCTGTTTGGTGGTGGCGGCGGCCATGCGGCCGAAATCTTCTTTCTCCGGGGTGACGTCCAGCACCACGGTGTCGCCCACCTGGGCGTCTTCAGCCACCTGCATCACCTCAGCCAGGGCGATCTGGTGGTCTTCGCTCTCCACCTCCTCCACGATGATCTTGGAGGCCAGCACGCGGTAGCCCTCCTCGTCGAGGTCGAGGGCCACGTCGAAGTTGGAGAAGTAGTCCTCTTCGAAGGGGTCTTCGCTGATGCCCAGGTAGAGGGTGCGGCGGTACCGCTCGTAGCCCTTGAGCAGGGCTTCACGCAGGGCCGCTTCCACCACGGGGGTGGGCAACTTCTTCTCTTCGCTGATGTCCTCGATCAGGTTCGCCAGACCGGGGAGCAGAACAAGGGCCATGGGGGGTGCGGGTGAGGCGGAAACGGATGGGGCTCAGGCTTCGCTGGGGGTGATCAGGCGAACGCTGATCACATCGGGCCGGGGCAGGCGAACGGTGCGGCCGCGCACGTTCACGTGCACGCTGCTGGCATCGCGCTCCAGCAACAGGCCTTCTCGCTCGGCCTCCGCGCCGGTCTTGGCGTCGCGGTAGCGAACGCAGACCGGAAAACCGCGGAAGCTGCGGAAATCGCGGTCGTCGCTCAGCTCCTCGCTGATGCCAGGACTGCTGATCTCCAGAACATAGGCCTCCTCCAGCAGGCCATCGGCCTCCAGGGCATCCCCCAACACGCCGCTGAAGGCGGCGCAGTCGTCCAGGTTCACATCGCCGCCATCGCCCAGGCGCAGCTGCACCTGAAGCGTCATCGGGATGCGGTGGGTCAACAGCTGGATGCCGCACAGCTGAAACCCGGCGGCCGTGGCCACCTGGCTCACCAGGCGCTCGAGGTCGGGAATCAGGGGATGCGGCAAGGCCGGATCGGAGACAGGGGGACGGGCAACCCGTCCGGCACCTGCAGGGATCTGCGTCCTGGAGGGCCGGGGTGCGAAACCCGCAGACCAACAGGGGTGCCCGCCGGGCACACCCTGACCCTAGGTGATCGCCGGTTCAGGCCCGGTGCGGCTCAGCTGCCCAGGGAGCCAAGGTCGACGGCCGGCGGCTCCATGTAGGCATCTCCGGGCTGGAGCTCACCGCGCAGGCTCGGGTCCTGGTTGAGGCACTGGGCCTTCTGCTCATCGGTGCGCAAGTACTGGCACACCCGCGCCCACAGCTTCGAGCGGGTGGAGGGAGCCCCCTGGCTGAAGTGCACCTGGTCGCCGCCCCCCACCAGCCCTGTGCAGAACGGGCAACTTAAGCCGTTTCTCCGGCGGCGATGGTGCCAGCGGCCCGCTGCGGCGCTGATGGGCCTGATCAGCTGCCTAGCCTTGAACGCCGTTGCCCGGGCCCGTGTGCGCCGCGTTCTCACCCTGCCGCTTGTGCTGCTGCCGGTGCTGCTGGCGCTGCTCACGCTGGGGTTGACCCCACCGGCCTGGGCCGATGGCCTGGGCTCCGGCAGCAGCTTTGTGAGCGCCGCGGTGAAGAAGGTGGCGCCAGCGGTGGTGCGCATCGACACCGAGCGCAGCGTGCCCCGCGCCGGCCTGGATCCGAGCTTCAACGATCCGCTGCTGCGCGAACTGTTCGGGGATCAATTGCCCCACAGCCGCGAGCGCGGCCAGGGTTCCGGGATCGTGATCGACGCCAAGGGGCTGGTGCTCACCAATGCCCACGTGGTGGAGGGGGCCGATCGGGTGGAGGTGACCCTCGCCGATGGCCGCGATGTGGAGGGCACCGTGTTGGGCAGCGATGCGATCACCGATCTGGCGGTGGTGCGCATCCCCCAGGGGTCGGGCCTGAAGGCGGCCCCCCTCGGCGATTCCGAGCGCCTGGAGGTGGGCGATTGGGCCATCGCCCTGGGCACCCCCTATGGCCTGGAGCGCACCGTGACCCTGGGGATCGTCAGCAGCCTGCACCGCAACATCACCAGCCTCGGCTTCTCCGACAAGCGGCTCGACCTGATCCAGACCGACGCCGCCATCAACCCCGGCAACTCCGGTGGCCCCTTGATCAACGCCAGCGGCGAGGTGGTGGGCATCAACACCCTGGTGCGCTCTGGCCCAGGGGCAGGGCTCGGCTTCGCCATCCCGATCAACCTGGCCAAGGGGGTGGCGGCCCAGTTGGGCCAGGGCTCCACGGTGGTGCACCCCTACCTGGGGTTGCAGCTGGTGCCCTTGAACGCCCGCCTGGCCCGCGACAACAACGCCGACCCCAATGCGCTGTTGCAGCTGCCGGAGCGCGATGGCGCCCTGGTGCAGCGGGTGCTGCCCGAGAGCCCCGCGGAGAAGGCGGGCCTGCGCCGCGGCGATCTGGTGGTGGCCGCCGCTGAGCAGGTGGTGCCCGATCCGGCCGCCCTGCTGCGGCTGGTGGAGGCCTCCCAGGTGGGCGACACCCTGGCGCTCACGGTGCTGCGCGGCGATCAGCAGCTGCAGCTCTCGATCCGCCCGGAGGCCCTGCCCCACGCCTGAGCTACGGTCAGCGCCCTGTTGCGGTGTGGTGATGGCGGATCTGCAGGATCAGATGAAGCGGGCGGTGGCGGCGGCCGCCACCGAGCAGATCCGCAGCGGCATGGTGGTGGGCCTCGGCTCCGGTTCCACGGCGGCCCTGATGATTCAGGCCCTCGGCGCCAAGCTCAAGAGCGGTGAGCTCACCGACATCGTGGGTGTCACCACCTCATTCCAGGGGGAGGTGCTGGCGGCGGAGCTGGGCATCCCCCTGCAGAGCCTCAACGCCGTGGACCGCATCGATCTGGCCATCGACGGCGCCGACGAGGTGGACCCCTCCTTCCAGCTGATCAAGGGCGGCGGCGCCTGCCACGTGCAGGAAAAGCTGGTGGCGGTGCGGGCCGAGCGCTTTGTGGTGGTGGTGGATTCCACCAAGCTGGTGGACACCCTCAACCTCGGGTTCCTGCTGCCGGTGGAGGTGCTGCCGGGCGCCTGGCGTCAGGTGCAGGGTCAGCTGCGGGCCATGGGGGGCGATGCCCAGCTGCGCATGGCGGTGAAAAAGGCCGGGCCCGTGGTCACCGACCAGGGCAACCTCGTGCTGGATGTGAAGTTCGCCGGCGGCATCACCGACCCGGTTGGCCTGGAGAAGGAGATCAACAACCTCCCCGGGGTGCTGGAGAACGGCCTGTTCGTGAACATCACCGACCAGGTGCTGGTGGGTGAGATCAACGACGGCGTCGCCGGTGTGCGCGACCTGGTGAAGCGCTGAGGCGCCCCTAGCCGAGGCGCCGCCGCACCGATTCGGCGTGGCTGTGCAGCCCTTCGCTATCCGCCAGCGTGGTCACCGCTTGGCCCGTGGCCTCCAGGGCCTGGCGGTTGAACTGGATCAGGCTGGTGTGGCGCAGGAAGGTTTCCACGCTGAGGGCCCCGGCGAAGCGGGCGGTGCCTGAGGTGGGCAGGGTGTGGTTGGGGCCGGCGAGGTAATCCCCCACCGCCTCCGGGGTCCAGGCCCCGAGAAAAATGGCGCCGGCGTTCTGGATGGTGTCCGCCAGGGGTTCCGGCCGCTCCACCTGCAGCTCCAGGTGCTCCGGGGCAAAGCGGTCGCTGAGCCGGGCTGCGCTGAGCAGATCCGGGCACACCACGATCAGGCCCCAGTCGTTGAGGGCCTGGCGGGTGATCTCCGCCCGCGGGTGCCCCTCCAGCTGGGCGGCGAGGGCCGCCGGCACCGCCGCCGCCAGCTCGGCGCTGGTGGTGAGCAGGATGGCCGCCGCCAGGGGGTCGTGCTCCGCCTGGGCCAGCAGGTCGGCCGCCACGTGTTCGGCCACGGCCGTGTGGTCGGCGATCACCAGCACCTCGCTGGGGCCCGCCAGGGAGTCGATGGCCACGCGGCCGTAGACGGCCTTCTTGGCCAGGGTCACGTAGAGGTTGCCGGGGCCGCTGATCACGTCGACCCGCGGAATGGTTTCGGTGCCGTAGGCCAGGGCGGCGATGGCCTGGGCGCCCCCCACCCGGTAGATCTCCGTCACTCCCGCCAGGTGGGCGGCGGCCAGCACGGTTTGGTTCACCCGGCCATCGGGCCCGGGGGGCGTGACCATCACCAGCCGCTGCACACCGGCCACGGTGGCCGGCACCGCATTCATCAGCACGGTGCTGGGGTAGCTGGCGCGCCCCCCCGGCACGTAGAGGCCCGCCCGCTCCACCGGCCGCCAGCGGCGCCCCAGCCGCTCGCCGTGCACGCCGGTGATCGCCAGATCGGCCGGTTTCTGGCGCTGGTGAAACTCCACGATCCGCCGGTGGGCCAGCTTCAGGGCCGCCTGTAGGTCGGCCGGGGTGGCCTCCCAGGCGGCCTTCAGCTGCTCCGCCGGCACCCGCAGCGGATCGGGCCGCACACCGTCAAAGCGTTCGGTGAGCTCCAGCAGGGCCGCGTCGCCTTCGCGCTGCACCTGGGCCAGGATCGCGTCCACCCGCCCGGCGGCCTCGCGGCTCTGGCCGCTTTCGGTGCGTTGGGCGATGGCCTCCAGCCGGGCGCCCGCCTGCTCCAGGTCGGTCAGCCGCTCCAGGGTCAGTTCGGAACTGGGGGCAACGGTCACCGGGGCGCTGCAACGTCCTCAGCACGCTAGAGGGCCGTCCCTGCAGGGCTGGAGCCCCAAGGGGTAGAGTCGTCGTTTGCCGAGTCAGCGCCGTACCGCCTGTGGCCAATAACAAGTCGTCGAAGAAGCGCATCGAGATTGCCGAGCGCAACCGCCTGCAGAACCGCAGCTACAAGTCGGCCGTTCGCACCCTGATGAAGCGCTGCTTCACCGCTTGCGCCGCCTACGCCCAGGCCCCCGGCAGCGCCGCCAAGGATGCGGTGCAGACCAGCCTGAATGCCGCCTTCAGCAAGATCGACAAGGCCGTCAAGGTGGGTGTGCTGCACCGCAACACCGGCGCCCATCAGAAGTCGCGCCTCAGCGCCGCCGTGAAGAGCGCCGTTGAGCCGGCCGCCAAGGCCTGAGCGCCCTAGGGTTCGGTCCTTGCGCTGAACCCAACCCCATGGCATCGGCCGTCGCCCTCGAGAGCCTCGAGGTGCCCCTGATCGACAGCCACTGTCACATCGTCTTCCGCAACTTTGACGATGACCTGGAGGAGGTGGCCCAGCGCTGGCGGGATGCCGGTGTGGGTCGCCTCCTCCACGCCTGTGTGGAGCCCTCGGAGATCCCGGCGATCCGGGCCCTGGCCGATCGTTTCCCCGAACTGCGCTACTCCGTGGGGGTGCACCCGCTCGACACGGAGCATTGGCACAGCGACACGGCGGCGCTGCTGCGCCAGGCGGCCCTCGACGATCCGCGCGTGATTGCGGTGGGCGAGTTGGGGCTGGATCTGTTCCGCGACAAGAACCTCGACCAGCAGCTGGCGATGCTGCGGCCCCAGCTGGATCTGGCGGTGGAGCTGGATCTGCCGGTGATCATCCACTGCCGCGATGCGGCCGAGCCGATGCTGGCGGAGCTGCGGGCGCGGGCGGAGCGCAGCGCCTGCCCCCGCGGCGTGATGCACTGCTGGAGCGGCACGCCCGCGGAAATGGAGGCCTTTTTGGCGCTGGGGCTCTACATCAGCTTCAGCGGCAACGTCACCTTCCCCAAGGCGGAGGACACCCACGCCTGCGCCCAGCAGGTGCCCGCCGATCGTTTCCTGGTGGAAACCGATTGCCCGTTCCTGGCGCCCGTGCCGCGGCGGGGCAAGCGCAATGAGCCGGCCTATGTGGCGGAGGTGGCCCAGCGGGTGGCGGAGCTGCGTCAGGAACCCCTGGCCCAGGTGGCCCGGCAGAGCACGGCCAACGCCTGCGCGCTGTTTGGAGCGCGACTTCACAGTGTATGATGATCTATTGGCCTGGCAACGAGTCTTGGTTTTTCCGTGCTTGTTGCAGCCCGAAAGCGCGCACCGGGTCCCTGGTGCGCCTGCCCATGTCCATGGTGCTGTGTCTTTCCGGTACGCGTGTTGGTTGTCTGCGGGGTTGAAGCGAGCTGATTAGGCATGCCGGAGGGCCAGCCGTCCCCAGAGCGGGGTGGCTGGCCCTGTTGTCTGCGCTCGTTCCCCCAGATCTCCCACGGCCCCAGGCCCATTCCCTTCCCGTCCAACCCGTTCCTGCAGGTTCTCCGCATGAGCAGCGCGATCCAGGTCGCCAAGACCGCTACCTACCTCCCCGATCTGGTGGAGGTGCAGCGCGCGAGCTTCAAATGGTTTCTGGAGAAAGGCCTGATCGAGGAGCTGGAGAGCTTCTCGCCGATCACCGACTACACCGGCAAGCTTGAGCTGCACTTCATCGGCAGCGAGTACCGCCTGAAGCGCCCTCGCCACGATGTGGAAGAGGCCAAGCGCCGCGATGCGACCTTCGCCTCGCAGATGTATGTCACCTGCCGCCTGGTCAACAAGGAAACCGGCGAGATCAAAGAGCAGGAGGTGTTCATCGGGGAACTGCCCCTGATGACCGAGCGCGGCACGTTCATCATCAACGGCGCTGAGCGCGTGATCGTGAACCAGATCGTGCGCTCCCCTGGCGTCTACTTCAAGGACGAGCAGGACAAGAACGGCCGCAAGACCTTCAACGCCAGCCTGATC